>JBEAVK010000228.1:0-23698 GCA_041160955.1 Bacteroidota bacterium | reverse complement strand
ACATCACCGATGACCGTCATGGAGGCTACTTCATTTGCCTTGGTGCGGTATTTATCACAAATCACCAATTCGCGGCCAAAGTGCATGGCGTAAGAGCGCGCACGTTTCACACCACCTACATCTGGACTGGCAAAAATGGTATGACTAAGGTCTGTTTCTGCCAAATAAGGCATATAAATAGCCTCAGAGCGCAAGTGATCGACAGGTATATCAAAAAAACCTTGTACTTGGTCTGCGTGCAAGTCCATGGTCATAATACGATCAGCGCCAGCAGTTGTGAGCAAATTGGCCATGAGTTTGGCACTGATTGGCACACGAGGCTTGTCTTTCCGATCTTGACGCGCATACCCAAAATAAGGTACAACAGCGGTGATATAACCAGCCGAGGCGCGTTTGGCACAATCAATCCAAAGCAATAATTCCACGAGGTTATCGTGTGGCTGACAGGTACTTTGGATAAAAAAAGTAAAGCTGCCGCGGATACTTTCGTTAATGATCGGCTGCATTTCGCCGTCGCTGAACTTAGCCAGTGTTTTGTCTGATAGCGGCGTTTGATAATGATCCGCGATGGCAGCTGCTAATTCATGTGAAGCGCTGCATGAGAATAGTTTTACTTCGGGCATATTAGTGGACGAGTCAATTGCTGCGTATTTGAACATCTTTTCAGTATCAAATACAGCGCAACGAGCGTTGTGATAAGACGGCGCAAAAGTAGTAACAATTTTTGATTGATTGTCTTTTAGGGGATGAGATTTGAATAATGGTGCAAACAATTTTTCTACCCTATCTGCTATTATTTAATAAATAGAATTTTTTCTCTAGGCAGCGAAAAAAGAAAAAATGGTATCTAGTATTAGGTGTATCTTCGAGGCGAAATTTCTGCGAAGGCTCTTAAATCCGAATTACCATTTCAGAACCATCCCAATTCTAGCAGGATTTGAACGAAGAAGCACTCATAAAAGCATGTTTGCGCGGTTCAGCGCAGCATCAGCGCGAGTTATACGAGCGTTACAGCGGCAAAATGTTCGCTGTATGCCTTCGGTATGCCCGCAATTCAGCGGATGCGGCGGATATGTTACAGGAGGGTTTTGTTAAGGTGTTTACCAAATTGGATCAATACCACTTTCAAGGCTCTTTTGAAGGTTGGATACGCAAAATAATGGTCAATACCGCTTTGCGTACCTATCAACGCCAACGGTTTGATATGGAACACAGCGGTTTTGAGGTGATGCCAGACCAAGCAGTAGAACCCGATGCCATTGCACGTATGTCGGAAGCAGAGTTATTAAAAGTAATTGCTCAACTTCCCGATGGCTATCGCGTTATTTTTAATTTAGTGGCCATTGAAGGGTATTCCCATGCCGAAGTTGCGCAAACACTCGGTATTCAGGAAAGTACCTCAAGGTCGCAATTGACAAAAGCACGACGTTGGTTGTGCGAACAATTAGAAACCATTAAATAGTGATTGTATCGTTTTTTTGAAATAAGTACTTGGACACAATTAATTATCATTTTGAACTTGGTCTTTTCCGCCTATACTTCCCCATTTTTTCGTTAGATAGTACCGCTATCTGCCTTAAAAATGGCTCGTCTAGCCGAAAAATACCTGCGTTCATTTCTGTAATTAATTATGTCCAAGTACTTAAAATCAATAAATCTATACAAAATATTATCGAGAATTATCAATAAAATGAATGATATAGATAAAATATTCCAAGAAAGACTGAGTAATGCCTCGGTACAGCCTCCACCCTTTGTATGGGATGGAGTGGAAAAGGAATTGCGTAAAAAAAGACGTAGACCAATCTTTTGGTGGTCACTTGGCCTAGGGACACTGCTTGGTGTTGCTAGCCTTACTTGGTTTGGATTCTCAGGAACAACACCGACCAATACAACAACACTACAAAAATTAACGGCTAATTCACCATCAGTCGATACCGATTCAACGGTTGAAACTGCACCAAATGTAGCCCCATTAACACCTAATACAACAGAAAAAAAAACAGCAGAAAACCAAGCATTCAACCATAGCCTGAGTGCTAAAAATGGATCCACACCGCCAAATGCGATGGTTTTACCAGTAGTATCGCCCCCTGCGGCTATACCAACCGAAGGGTTACCCGTGCAAAGCCCAGAAGATAAACCCAATTCCAACACGCAGACTTTTACCGCAAGTAGTTCGGCTACAAGCCCTCAACCGATCATAGCGGGTACAGCAGTATCGGAGGTTCCTCCTTCATTTATATTTTCTGCTGGAACGCAACGATACGCGATACTGACACCTTTGCGCGCTTCTATTACGCCATTGAAAAGCAAAATGGCGATCGTCAATACCAAAAAGTGGCAGCAAAAAATTGTCCGTAAAAAGAAGGAAGTCGATACGAAGTGTTATAATTTTGAATCTCATGCTAATGCTTGGCTGTTCGATGCTTACATGGGGCCATTATATGCCCAAAAATCACTGAGCGTAGGCGCTAATCCCGAAGATAAATCCTATTATGACCAGCGTTGGAACTCAGAATCACACCGAGGACTAGGCTTCAATGCTGGCGTACGGGCGAGTCTATTGGTCAAACAGCATTTTTCTGTAGGTACAGGCATTGATTATCAGCAATTTACAGAAAATTTTAGTTACGAAAAACCTTTGTACATTCAAGTACTCATAGATCCCAACACGGGGGACACCCTTGATCTTGATATTGTTACACAGCGGTTTAAGCAATACAGCCGTTTTGGCTTTGTCAATATTCCATTCTCGGCGGGTTACGAAATACGACAAGGACGTAGAGGGGTACACCTAAGAGGAGGTGGCGCTATCAATCTTTTGTTTTGGAAAAACGGTACAATGCTGGATCAAACTACTTTGCAACCCGCTAAATTTGATACCCAAGATGTTTTCAGAGTAAATGCCGGATTAAGTTTGATCGGAAGCGCACAGTTTTTCTTGCATATCCAACCTCGAACAAGGCTTTTTGTAGAGCCATATTACCAACGAATCCTCAGACCAGTCACAAAAGGGACATATCCTCTTCAGCAGAATTACAATTTAATTGGGCTAAGGCTGGGCTTGACCAAAATATTTTAAATAATTTGCCCTCTAGGCAGCGGATTGGCAACAATTCTTATCTACGATTATATACCATGTTTAAACTTATTACATATCAACGCTATTTTTGGATAATCGGCTTTTTGCTGACGCTCTCTGCGTGCAGAAAAGACAAGATTACCCTTGAACCTTATGACAATAGTCAAGGTGAATTGGATTATTTCATGAGTTTTGTGCCTGAAACTCCAACTACAACAATATTTATCCTTCAAGGAGAAAATTTAGCAAAAGACACCATGCTGACCACGTCCAATGGTGTTCGTGTTCATATTCAGGACAATGATCTGTTATTTACACAAGAGAATGGCACAGCCCAACCTTGTACGGCCTGCAACAATGTACAAATTGCCATAACTGAAGTATTAAAAACAGGCGATTGGATTAGCCGTAAATTACCTTATGTCAATACTGATAGCCAATTGGAAAAACATATCGGTGCTGTCAAAATATCAGTTACCTGCGATGGTAAATTGTTGAAATTAGCGGCAGACCGCCACCTTAAAGTGTATATTCCAGCCAAAGATGCCACTGGCAATTATAGGGTATCCTATACACAGACAGATGACAAAGGTACCTTCACCCCATGGGAATCGGGTAGCCCCGATGCAGTCTTTAATGCAACATGGTCGGCAACTCCATTTACGCCAGATATTTATGAAGGCTTTGAAATATTGAGCAAGCGCCTAGGTTGGGTTTCAGCATTGGCTCCAGTTGATATGGCCAGTACTGGTGATTTTTGTGTAGAATTACCGATGCAATTTGACCAAGATAATACGCGGGTATTTGCCATTTTTGAAGCCGAAAACACGTTTGCCGAAATGCAACCTCAACTTAATACGGGGGTATTTTGCCTAGATAATGCCATTTTGAACAAGCCAGTACGTATTTTTTCTATCTCTAAAGCAGGTAACCAGTATTGGCTTGGCGAAATAAAAACAATATCTGCCAGCGATGCAGGAGCGCAGTTAACCCCAGTCACCTCCAACGAGCAAGCCATCATTAAGTTCCTTCGAGGACTTTGATGTAACGATACAATACCCGTGTTTAGTAATTTCGTATTGTAGCCGAGCCGGAAACGTCCGGTTCGGTTTTTTTTTATAAAAAATTAAAGCGGCCTTACTAGGAGAATCTAGTAAGACCGCTTTTTTATGAACTTAAGTATTTAACTACTTTTTAGCAGCAACTGTTTTTTTAGCAGCAGCCGCCTTTTTAACAGCAGGTTTTTTCTCTTTTTTATCAAAAACACCTGGCATTTCTACTTCAATAATCTTTTTTACATCCTCCAAGGTGAGGCCGCGCGCATGATCGGCGGTCATATTAGCACCGTCAATTTTTGGTAATTTTATATTGTTTTTACCAAAACGGATATAAGGCCCCCAACGGCCATTTTCGACGCTAATTTTCTCTGATTCCCAAAGGTGAATATACCGATTACCTTCTTTTTCAATTTTAGCCTCGATCAATTCGATGGCCTGTGCTTGGGTAATATGATCGGGAGAATACCGAACTGGAATATTGATAAACAAATCGCCCCACTTGATAAACGGCCCAAAACGACCTTTCCCTAAAGTATAAGGTATATTTTGATATTCGCCAGCAGGTTTATCCGCCTCTAATTTTGCTTGTAATAATGCTAAACCACGTTCGTACGTAATTTCGTAAGGATCATCCGTTTTAGGTAAATTCACAAAAGTGTTTTCACCGTATTTAATATAAGGGCCAAAACGACCGGCACTAACGATCATTTCCAAATCTTTATACTCACCCAGTACACGAGGTAACGCAAACGACTCTAAAGCCTCCGACAAAGAGACTGTCTCTAGGTTTTTACCCACTTTGAGGTTGGCGTAACGCGGCTTTTCGTTTTCTTCTAATTCAGCACCCGTACCGATTTGGATCACAGGTTTGCCCAGTTTGCTAATCCTGACCAATACAGTACGACCCGTTTCTGGATCTAAACCAAGAATCCGTTCGCCACTTACACGGTCGGCATCAGCCAATGTTTTTTCTACATCTTCGTGGAAAGGTTTGTAAAAGCCATCGATCATGTTTGACCAATCAATTTTACCCTCAGCAATATCGTCAAAACGCGCCTCGATACCTGCGGTAAAGCCATAATCCATTATTTTTTGAAAATGATCGCCCAAGAAATCGGTGACGATCATACCCATATCGGAAGGATAGAGTACATTTTTGGTGGCTCCGGTCACTTCTTTGGAGGTAGTAGCTTTTATTTCGTTGTTTTTGAGTACCAAAACGCGGAAATTGCGGTCTATCCCTTCGCGGCTTTCCTTGGTTACATAACCGCGATTGTCCTCCATAATTTTTGAAATCGTAGGCGCATAAGTAGAAGGGCGGCCAATGCCTAATTCCTCCATTTTTTTCACCAATCCGGCTTCCGAGTAACGTGCTGGAGGACGAGTATAGCGCTCAGTAGCGGTCATATCATTCAAATTGAGCGTTTGTCCCACGGCCAATGGCGGCAACATGCCCTGTTCGTCCTCTTCGTCGTCATCCGAACTTTCGAGGTAAACCTTTAAGAATCCGTCAAATTTGATGACCTCGCCTTCTGCCACTAATTTAGCAGAAGTATTGGTACTTATGCTGATATCAACAACTGTTTTTTCGAGTTCTGCATCAGCCATTTGGCAGGCCATTGTCCGTTTCCAGATCAGTTCGTACAGCCGTTGCTCATCGCGGTCTTGGCTTACCTGCTGATTTTCAAAATAGGTAGGACGAATGGCTTCGTGCGCTTCCTGTGCGGACTCATTTTTGGTTTTATAGCGGCGCATTTGGTGGTATTTTGCACCATATTGCTTTACAATTTCATCACCTACGGCCTGTATCGCGGTTTCCGACATATTCACCGAATCGGTACGCATATAAGTAATATGTCCAGATTCATAGAGTCGTTGTGCTATTTTCATGGTACGGCTTACTGCATAACCAAGTTTCCTACTTGCCTCTTGTTGCAGGGTAGAGGTAGTGAAAGGCGGTGCAGGTTTGCGACGCAAAGGCTTTACTTCTACATTACTTACTTTGTAGGTAGCACCAATACATTTTTCTAAAAATGTTTGCGCATTTTGCTCATTTTCAATACGTTGTGGGCTTTCTGCTTTAAAAGAAACAATTTTCTCTTGTGCATTTTTAGTCAAAAAATTGGCTACCACCCTAAAGAAAGGTTCCGTATTGAACATTTGAATTTCGCGTTCGCGCTCTACCACCAATTTTACAGCGACCGATTGCACGCGGCCAGCGGATAATTGCCCCTTTACTTTTTTCCACAACAAACCAGAAAGTTCCCAACCCACGAGGCGGTCGAGTACACGTCGTGCTTGTTGTGCATTAACGACATTTAAATCGAGTAAACGCGGATTTTGGACTGCTTTTTGGATAGCAGGCTTGGTAATTTCGTGGAATACAATACGTTTGGTTGTCCGCTCGTCGAGGCCGAGTACTTGGCACAAGTGCCAAGAAATGGCTTCTCCTTCGCGGTCTTCGTCCGTTGCGAGCCACACTTCTTCTACCTTAGCAGCATTTTCCTTGAGTTCTTTAACGGTTTTATACTTATCAGAAGGGATAACATAGTTAGGTGTATATCCATTATTGACATCTACACCGAGGTCGTTACCTTTTTCCAAATCTCGGATATGCCCGAACGACGATTTTACGATAAAATCGCCGCCAAGGTATTTCTCGATGGTCTTCGCTTTGGCGGGAGACTCTACTATCAGCAGTTTTTTTGCCATTTATATTTATTAGAAACGTAGGCACAATAAACCCGTTAACGGCTGGTTTGTTTAAAATGCCATGTTTTGGAGTGAAATTCGGCGCAAAATTAAGGGGTTATTTAAGAAAAAAGGGGATATTCGTAAATTATTGAAAAAAAACAGGAAATCACCTTGCAACAAACCTGGAGAAGTCAACAGCCATCATTAGGTTTTTCCCTTGATAATGGTGCTTGGGTCGTATATGTTTTTGAAACAAACGCGCTACTTCGGGATCTTTTTCCAAAAACGTCATTAGTGTACGATGTACCTTAAAAAAACGGGGAAGATCATTGACTTGAGGAATATCGCGTGCACCCAATCGCTCCAAAGTGATGGCAAAAGTGGGTAAATCATAGGGGGCAGCATAGGTTTCTGGGTAACGGAAAGCCAAATACAGCGCAATCATCCTATAATCATCGTGATAATGGTTATTTTCAACGGAAGTGGGGTGGTCGCTTTTGTAATCGCTGAGCAGTGTGTCCATACCAAACAGAAAACGCGAAATACGCATATCCACCTCTTTGGTTTCGTTCAATAAGTCCTCGAACATGGCTTTCATCATCATCGGGTTATAACCATAAAAGAGCAGAGCTATTTCTTTGGGCCGCCAGCTATCAGATTGCCACAATCGGCGGGTGAATGTATTTTGGAAACAAGCATCCAACATTTGGGACGGATTGGGGGTATCCATATTCCAGTTGTCTTGAAAAAACTGAACCGATTCCAACCACCACATATTGGGATGCTCTCGAAGTGATGCTAGCCATTGTTTATAGGCTGTAATTTGATCTTGTATCTTTGCTACTACCATTTTTACTACATTTGCGCGATGTATGCGCTATTGCTAAAAGGATTATTACTGGGCTTTACCCTGAGTTTTATGATAGGCCCACTGTTTTTTTCCATTGTGGAGGCCACTTTGGATCGTGGATACCGCGCTGGGCTTGCTGTTGCTGCGGGTATTTGGTGCAGCGATCTGTTGTTTATTTTGGCTGTTCAAAAGGGCATGGAAGCAATGAAACATATCGTTGCCTTGGATGGTTTTCGTTTTTGGGCTGGTATTGTGGGAGGGTTAATGCTTATTGCGTTTGGGCTTACTACATGGCTAAACGGCAAAAAGGTCAATTCTGTTTCGGCAAAGGAACAACAAATTTTAGTAGCGGAAAAAGGAATAACCGGACTTTGGTTGCGCGGTTTTTTGATCAATTCGTTCAATCCTGGCACTTTGATCTTTTGGCTGGGTACAGCAACAGGAATTGTTGCGCCGCAAGGGTGGAATACAATTGAAACTTATCTCTTTTTTGCAGCCATGATGTCGGTATTAATTTTGACCGATACCTTAAAAATATATGGTGCCAAATTTCTGCGTGTATGGCTTACACCAGCACATATATTATTGGTACGAAGGAGTATTGGGCTGGTATTATTTGTTTTTGGGTTAGTTTTGGCACTGACTGAAGTAGTTGGAGGGCAATAATAGTAGTAAAAATGCGATTTAATTTTAAATATTGAGCAGCCAAAAATAACTTATGCGCATCTTTGCTGCGATGGTTGACGGAAGAACGATGGATAACTGCGGAATGATTAAATCAGACAAAAATAATAATTTCGCGATAGAAATTTAAATCATTTCAAATAAACGTTCTACATTTGAGCATCAATAAAATTATCCTTCATCAACATTCAAAACTTTTTTCAGCTATGAAACAATTCGCCTCTGTTGCAATTATTCTATGCTTTCTAATTGCGTCTTCCTCACTTATCGCACAAAATGCGCTCATCACAATTGAAAATCCCGACGAACTCTATGTTTGTGGGGAAGATATCATTACTGTCAATGTGAAAAATACCGGCGCAGGTACACTCAACAATATTATTGCAACAGTAGAGCTCCCTGCTGCAATTCAATATGTTACTGGTACTATTACAGGTGCTGTGGAGCAAAATATTGCCAACCTTAGTGCGCCGAAATTTAGCATCGCATCACTGGGTGCAGGTGCCGAGCAGCAATTCAAACTAACAGTTGTGGCACTTTGTGATCTTGTGCCTCTGATTAATAGTGGGCAACTGTTTACCAATAAAGTAACCGTAACCTATACCGGCGGTATGGATATGATCAATTCTACGAATTATAAAGTAGAAACAGGTTTGGTTGTTATCTCCAGCGCATCGCCACTTACTACGGCTGCGGAAATAGGCGATATGCCCATTCGAACTTATAAAATAAAAAATACGCGTCTTGGTCCGATCAAGAGATTGCTTTTTTATGATAACCACTTTCCCGGTTTTACCGCTACCATTTCGGGTGTAAATGAAACGAATAACCCCGTTTTGTTTAGTGGCGAATTAGATGGCTCCTTTTTTACGAGTTTTGGCGATGGGGATAATCTTTTTGAATTCAACGAAGAAATAACGATTACGGAAAAACTAACCGTAACCGATTGTGGTACACCATCATTTGACAATCCATCTCGTATCAGGGTGGGATGGGGTTGTAATACCGATCTTTGCCAGTACGACAGTACAGATTTGGAGTTGACCATTTTGCCCAGTACCAAAAACCCCGATTTAAAGTTCACCACTACTTATGGTTATCCAGTGGATTACTGTGTAGGTGCACCCTCTACCAATCTCGTTACCATTGTCAATAGCGGATCCGTAGATGCAACAAATGTGATCCTCGACTTTTACAATGGTTTCTTTGACAGTTATACAGGTATGGATCCGGCATCCTTTGAATACAATAATGGTCAAGGTTGGATTCCTATTGCGCCATCTGTTTCGTCACCTATAGCGCTTAGTGCTTGTAATGCTGAATATTTATCGCGGTCGTTAATTACGGTACCCTTGGTGCCAGCAAATGCAACTACTTTGCTGCGGTATAAATTTTTCACCTGCTTCCCCGATTGCGATCAAGCCTTGATACCGCCTTATTTCTTTACTTTTTATGAAAAAACCTGCCCAGAAGGTGCTAACGCCAGTGATTCTATTGGCTTTGCGATCGATTCAGCGTTTTTATCCATACGGCAGCTGACACGAATGGATATAAAAGAGTGTATGGTGGAAGGCGAAACTTATGATTTGAATTTCACGGCAAAAAGTGCTCGTTTTCTTACCGATACTACTTATTTCCAAGCGCGGTTTGAATTGCCAAAAGGAATTTATTGGGACAGTACTTGCGTAGCACCAACAATTGAAGGGAAAGCACCGATTTATACTTCTTCTGTGGTAGATCCAGCTACTGGAACCACCTCAATTGTACTGACTTTTGATCTGCCGTTTAATAGCGACTCGATCAATATGCCATTCTGCCTCAAATTTATTTGTTTCCCCGATATACCGTGTATGGATGTACTTGGGGAAATTGGCCAAGAAGGTGGCAACTCTGTTGCATTCCCAATAATGTGTGAAAATTCTTGCGGATTAAAAACACTAACGCAAGCAGCCATTACCAATACCCCAGATGCCGGGCCTGGATGTGGATTGACAGCCTGTCACTTGTTTATGCTTATTACCGACGCACCTTGCACTTCGGGCGGCGGCGGTGGCGGCGGCGGCGGGATACCTGCAGGTCTATTAGTTGACTTTAAAACCTACCGTACCAATTATGGACTACAAGACGACGACGACAACCGCATCGCCGATAGTGCCTTGAAGCCGGATTTATCGCAAATACGTTTGGATCGTTATATACCGGGCGATACCCTTCGTTTTGAATTAAAAGGGGTGGTGCTCTTTGGCCAAGTGCCCGATTTCCCTTTGCAAATCAATACAGAATCGTTGCAATCTGATTTTGGAAAACTAGATGGCGATGCTTATAATTTAATAACTGGCCGTTTACGATTAGTCAACCGCGACTCTTTGTTCCTGATCCGTTCCCATCTAAGGGTCAAACGCGCTGATGGTACGGAGTATCAATGTGATGCACCACAGGTGGACTATAAGCATCAGAATTTTATCCAGATGCAGGCAGTTAATATACAACCGCCTCAAACACTTGATCGGTTTCTGACCATGTACCGCACCTTCGACTTACGTATGGCCTCCTGCGCACCCGATGGACAGGGGCCTACCGTTGGTGACTCGGTGTTTTATGTGTATGAATACCAATTCCAACAAAACTATACCCCCGCCCGTGCAGGGGGACAGCCACCTGCTTTAATTAATATTAGGAATGTGCCATGGAACAGAGATTTCGCATGGACTTATCCCGATTCTATTGGTTGGCCAAGGCCAATGAGCCAATATTCTGGATATGTGCAATCGCGCTCTTACCCAAAGAACACGATACGCCCTTGCGCCACATCTTTACAAACTACACCATTTGCCTATGGTATTCGCTTGGCGAGGGGCAATATGTTCCCATTTGAAGTGCGTCAAATTGCAGAAATTAGCGACTTTAATTATAGACTTGCACCCGATGTGAATATATTGAGCGCAGTAACCGATCTTACCCTGCAAGAAAACGTACCTTGGTTCAATGATGAGCCAATTCCTTGGTCAAATATAGGACTTGATTATGTGTTTGACTACGCCGGAGGTATTTTTGAACTGCCCATCGACGAAGGTTTCAGCCTGCGTACCGATTTTGTTTTTGATGAATCCTGCTCTTTCCTTGGGCCAGATACGGCACTTGTTAAATACGATATTACTTATCCAGAGCCTTTCCCTAATAGTACGGTAATTACTTACCAGCGCCGCGATGGCACAGGGTTCTTGGATGCAGCACCTCGCCTAAAAGCCGATTTCAATTCTACTATTCTCAATATGAATAGTTCAAATTTTGATATTGATTTTGTGCTTAGAAACCTGCGCCCACATGAAGCACCCAATACATGGATGTATGTAGAACCATTGAATGGTAGTATTTCTGATGTTGAAATACTGGCATTACCTGCCGTTACACCGTATCCGGGCTTGGCCAATTTGTTCCAATTAGGGACAGTCACTAATTTTGCCCAACAAGGACTACGCATTAAAGGCAAAAATAGCAATTGCGAAGGGCTTAAACTACGACTGATTTTTGGTTGGGATTGTGATCCTGTAGGCAATCCATTTGCCAGCACTTGTGGACGAGATACTGTTGTGCTGGATTTGCGATTGAGTAATGCCGTGCTGGAACTCGATATCATTAACCAGCCTCCGGATGTGCCGCTCTGCGAACCTTCTGATTATTTTACATTTGAAGTATCCAATGCTAATGATGGTAATGGTTTGGGGATTACCTCTTCAATTAAATTACCTCCAGGATTAACCATTGTCCCTGGGTCTTCACAAATACAGTACCCCTCCCCGGGCGGTACTTGGACTAATATTCCAAATCCGGGAACAGAGCCCGGTAATATTTACTTGTGGAAGATAGAAGATGTATTACCTACATTAACGAATGGCCTACCTGGTTTTCCAGAAGAACCCAATAATGCTTTCCGCATTAGATTTAGGGTAATTGCAGAATGTGGTTTTGTTGCCAATGCGCAACCCATATACGGTGTGGATGGTATTCAGCCATGTGGATCCTTTACCAATAGCCTTCGTAAACCCGACGAACCCATCAATTTGGAAGGTGTAAACCCTGCGTATGGAGTCGATATTAACCTTTCGCCTACCACTACATCAGTGAGTTGTGGAGAGGATTTTGAAATTGCAGTTCAGTTATTGTTACAAGGTACTCCAGCACCCAATGACAGTATTTACTTCACTTTACCCGCTGGTGTTTCTTATGTAGCGGGTTCGTACCAACCTGTCCAAAATGCGCCTGCTGGCACCCCATTGCAAGTAGGACAAATACTACAATGGGGCTATAACTCAGGACTATCATCTGGTAGTGTTGTAAAGTTTAATATCAAAGTAAAATATAGCGATGCTGCGGGTTGTTTGGACAAATTTATTATTGCCCAAACCCGCCAAAAAACCAATGGATTCTGCGCCACGATCAATCAATCCTGTGGCGTATATATTGCTACTGGTGAAGCACTGCTCCAAATCCCCTCTGTCAATCCAGACCTAAAACTATCGTCGTTTACGCCGGGAGCAGTGAGTACAGGAGGTGGATTTAATTTTGAAGCGGTATTGGAAAACCCTGGTACTGTTACTGCCGAAAATGCGGTACTCCAGCTTTGGATTGATGCAAATGGCAATGGCAAGCCTGATCCAGGCGAACAATTATTAAAAACACTCAATTATAACCAAACTATAGCACCGGGGGCTACTGCGACACAAGCTGGTAATTTGAATATTCCGCTGGAGGATCTTTGTAAACTATTGGCCGTTCTCCCTGCCGATGAAAACTGTGCTTGCGCACCCAAATACTTCCCTATTGATGGTTTGGTAATCAACCAAGGTACGTTTGCCCGTTGTGCTGTAGAACCGGTTATATTTGGGATACCCAATACTACTGGCCACCTTTACACTTGGCAGCCCACTACCCTACTATCTTGTAATACATGTTCTGAAACTACGTTTACGCCAGATGCAAATGTACAAAATGGTGATTTCTTTACCTTTGTCTTGTTTGAAACGGCGGGAACTTGTACCATCGAACATCGTTTCGAAATCCGATTTGGAGAAGCACTCGGCATCAATACACCAGATCAATTGGTCTGCAAAGGTGATTCCGTTATTTTACAAGCCTCACCAGGTGGTACTTACCAATGGACAGGTCCAGGCGTAAACCCCACTGCTCAACAACAAATATTGTTTCCAACATCATCAGCAACATATAGCGTAACGGTCACATTATCTGCGGGCTGTACTGGAACTGATGTCGTAAAAGTAGATGTATTAGAACCTAGCAATATTGTATTACCAACCATCAAAACATGTCCAGGCGAGCCACCTGTCTCTATCTTTGGGGAACCACAAACAGATGCAGGTACCTATTGTAAAACTTTCCAGAAAGCAAATGGTTGCGATAGTACGGTATGTGTTACGCTGATTGTTGCTCCTATAGCAGGCAATTCGGTATTAACTACATGTGCAGGCGATTCGATAGAGGTGTTCCCCGGACAGATTGAATTAACACAGGGTCAATACTGCAAAACTTTCACGAACTCGGCTGGCTGCGATAGTGTACATTGCGTTAATTTGACGGTAGTCCCCAACGTACCTACCACGCCTTTATTTACAACTACTATTGAAAAAGGCGCGTCCGTTCAGTTGCAAGGCCCTGCAGGTTTTGCATCTTACGCTTGGACTCCAAACTATAAATTAGATTGTACAGATTGCCAAAATCCAACAGCAAGCCCCGATACATCAACAACATATACTGTTAAAGTAACCAATGCAGGAGGATGTACAGGAGAGGCAGTTTACCGGGTAATTGTAGCGCCACCTTGCTTTGAGAATGTGCTAGTACCCAATGCTTTTACACCAAATAACGATACAATTAACAATTATTTGCAAGTAATTTTAAATGAAGGGCAATTTGAAAAAGTAGTCCGATTGCAAGTATATAACCGTTGGGGGCAGCGTATTTTCGATGCTACAGATGATCCAAGATGGGATGGCAACGTAGGTGGCAAACCGGCACCAATGGATGTTTACATATTCATATTTGATATAGAATGTAATGGTAAAACCAAACGATTATTGGAACGGGAGGTTACGTTAATTCGGTAGAGACGTTGCACTGCAACGTCTAAAAATAAAATGCCAACAACGACCATAAAATACGCCATCAATATTAAAACAGGGTTTTGTTTCACGTAGAGGGGTTGCACTGCAACGTCTAAAATACCAACAACGACCATAAAATATGCCATCAATATTAAAAACAGGGTTTTGTTTCACGTAGAGACGTTGCGTGTTCCGTAGAGTAGAGACGTTGCACTGCAACGTCTCTACTGTGAAACAAACCACAACACACACCATATGCCCGATACGTCATAAAAAAATCCGTTTCACACGTATTTGCATAATTATTTTATGCAATATCTAAATTTGTCATTCTTTTCATTTACCGTTTTTTCAGACGTTGCTGTGCCACGTCTCTACCATACCGTAATTTTTCACCTACCATGAAAAAATATAAAAACAAATACCGTATTCCATCGGCAAGAGCTGCCTGGTGGAACTATTCCAACAATGGTGCTTATTTTATTACAATATGCACAAAAAATCGCCGCCATTTTTTTGGCGAATGCTCCAAGGGTAAAATGACATTATCTACAATGGGGGCGATCGTACAGGGTTTTTGGTTTGAAATACCCAAACATTTCCCATTTGTCCAATTGGGTGAATTCGTTGTAATGCCCAACCATATTCATGGCGTATTGATATTGAACAAAACCAATCATGTCCCCGTAGAGACGTTGCACTGCAACGACTCCACATCCGATATGGTATGGCCGCAGGAGGCAGTTTGGCCGACCGAATTGGTTGAGCCATTGTCCATCGTAGTAGATCCGTTTCAATATGACCTCCCAACGCAGCCGCCACCACGTAATGAATATTTCTCCAAAATATCGCCCCCGCCGGGTTCCGCGCCCGTTATTGTTAGATCCTATAAGTCAGTATGCACTTATCACATCAATAAAATTTTTCCTGATAAGAATTTTGGATGGCAAACACGCTTTTGGGACAATATCATTCGTGATGATATGTCGTTTAATAGAATATCAAACTACATTATAAATAATCCTAGGAATTGGGATAAAGACTGTTTCTTTGATAATATCTGAATAAAATAACCGCCGTAGAGACGTTGCACTGCAACGTCTGCGACGGAACGTAAAAACGTCGTGTAGGGGACGTTGCGTGTGCCGTCGCGTAGAGACGTTGCGTGTGCCGTCGTGTAGAGACGTGGCAGGTGCCGTCGTGTAGAGACGTGGCAGTGCAACGTCTCTACGCCCGCGAAAAAAATAAATCAAACCCCTATCCCTTATTCCTGAATAAAAGGTAAACTACCCACCTTTACTATATCATTATTCGCCAAGTCAGTTTCAATCAATCCATCCCTCATACGAACGATGCGATGCGCGTGCATAGCGATATCCTGTTCGTGTGTGACCACAATAATCGTATTCCCAAGCGCATGGATTTGTTCAAAAAGACCCATAATTTCATAAGAAGTTTTTGAATCCAAGTTACCAGTAGGTTCATCGGCTAGAATAATTGCTGGGCCATTAACTAAAGCACGTGCAACTGCTACCCGCTGTCTTTGTCCACCAGACAATTCATTGGGCCTGTGCATCATACGATCACCCAAACCAACCGACTCCAATACTTGCTTAGCCTTTTCCAAGCGTTCGGCCTTACTATAACCAGCATATACCAAAGGTAGCGCCACATTTTCGAGTGCAGATAACCGAGGCATTAGGTTAAAGGTTTGAAAGACAAAACCGATTTGCTTATTACGCACCTCTGCCAACTCATTATCATCCATGGTACTTACCTCGATATTATTAAGCGAATACTCACCTCGAGTGGGAGAATCAAGGCAACCCAACAGGTTCATCAGTGTGGACTTACCACTACCTGATGGCCCCATCAAAGCGACATACTCGTTTTTCGCTATGTTCAACGAAACATCTTTGAGTGCTTCTACACGCTCGGCACCCATGATATAGGTCTTGTTCAAATTTTTAATCGAAATAAGCATCTTTTTTGATTTTTTCGATTGCTCAAATTTCTATTAATTTTACAAATAACAATTGTTTGAACGCCCCTATCAATTTGATAAACAATTACTTATTTCAATTTGAAAAGGCAAAACATAAAGGTAATTAAAATCAAAAAAATTCTGAAAAATCGAATTATTTTTTAGAGACTTTTGGCACTTTAAAGTGCGTCCCGTCTTGTTGAGGAGCATTAGAAAGTGCCGAAAGCGTGGACAATTGATGAGCCACTTCATCTTTTCTGAGTACCGCACCACGGTCGCTCAGATAAATCAGAGGGTCAACGCCAGCCGTATCCACTTCCTGTAGTTGGTTCACCATATCAACAATTTGGCTAAGGTCGCCTGCAAAGCGGGTACGTTCGGCATCACTGAGTTGGAGGTTAGCCAACTTTTCGAGCCTCAAGATGAGATCAGTATGTACTTGCATGTTAGATGCTTCGATGTTTGATGGTATATATTCGCTTAATGGGTATGAATGCTCTATGTACGGAATTGAGATTACTGACTTTGGAAGCCTTTTACAATTTCTTCAGCAGATTTGCCGAGGGTTTTCAATGCCATTTTAACATCATCAGCATAATCGGCATCATCGGGATATTTTTGTAAAAACTCCTCATAAGTCGCTTTTGCTTTTCCGGTATCCCCTAAGTCGTTTTCGTAAATAAAGCCCTTCATAAACAGCGCAGTCCGTGCCTTAGGATGTTCAGGCAATCGCTCACTCAAACGATGGTATAATACAATGGCTTTATTATACGATTCAATCGTTTTGGCTAAGCCCCCGGCCATAGAAAGCAGATCTGCATATTTGTCATTGGACTTTGTGATTGCAGCATACCCCTCTGATATTTCAATATACCTATTAGCTAAGTCCTTATCCGTAACCAAGCCATTTACTGTCATTTTTCGATCAATACGCACCAGTGCGGAATCCAACCAAGCATTATTACTGAGCAAGTATGTTTGCATACTTGACATACCTTTAGTATCTATACTATACGTACTTTCTGTGTGGTATTGCACGCCATTATAGATACGAGCATACAAGCCCATAATTTCGGTCAGGTCTTGACCTTCGGAATGGTGCGCCATGGCATCATCCAGCCAACGGGTGGCAGGCGCACCATCTTTACGCTTGACAAATTGAATCTCGGCAGCGCGGGTCAAATAACGTAGGTTATTGGCATGATCATCCGGATGCGCTTTTACCAAATCGCGGTACAAATTAACCAACGAATCCGATCGTTCATTTGTAAATTGTGCGGCTAATCTTTGTTCTAATCCAGCGATCTTCTTTTGTTGATCTGTATCATCGGTACAGGCACAAAAAATAATTGCAAAAACGGCAGATAACCCTAATAATAGTTTGTTCATAGTGTGTCATTAACAATTGTGGGTGCAAAATTAGGTCGATTCTTTCAAAAAGCACCGATAAACCAATATTTTAAGGTCTTTATTGTTTCGTTTTGTCTGCTTAGTGTAATTTTGCATAAATTAAATTACATTTTAGCACCATTATGCGACAAATACCTGTCATTTTAATATGTATTGTATCCATATTTTTTGTTCAATCGCTTCATGCACAAAATACATTTCAACGTTATTTTACAATAGGTGATAGTGCTTGTACTATATATGATATATCAACAACACCATCAGGCGAAATTTATGCATCTGGTACAATAACGAAGGTAAATACATTTTCTAATTTTGACGCTATCGTTTGGAAATTGACAGCGGCAGGTACGCCCATTTGGACACTTAAACTTCCTCGAGGGCAAACCAATAGCATAAATATTACTGATATAGAGGCATTAGAAGATGGTGGAGCATTAGTATCAATAGGCTATTTCATTAGTGCTGTTTATACTTGCCAAATTATCCGACTAGGTGCTAGTGGTAATATTAAATGGTCTAAAACCATAGATAATAACCCAGATTTTGGGGTGGATAATATTACCACTATAAAAGGCGGATACCTATTATCAGGCTATTTCCCAGGCAGTGCGAGCAAAACATTATTAATCAAAATAGACGATAATGGCAACATACTTTGGTCTAAAAAACTTGCTAATATTGCTATAAATGCCATTACTATTACCGAAGATAGCAATGGTACGCTATTCCTTCCGGGTAGTGCTGGCCTTAGGGGCACTTTGTTAAAATTAGCATCGAATGGCGATATTCTAAAATCTGTGGATTATGAGGAAGGTACTACAGGCAGGCTTGGCTTTTTTACTGGATGTAACACTACCAACAATGATAGCCTCGTATTAACTGGCTACGACCTAGAAGGACGTTTTGTGCTACTAAAAATAGATCGCAATGGCAACCCCGGTAGTGGCGTTTGGATGGGTAACACGTCCACTGCTTATTTTACTGCTGCTTCCCATAGTGATCTTGCTGGAAATATATATGTATCGGTGTATAATAACATAGGATCGAGTGCAGAAGCCATATTTTGTAAATTTGCACCTAATTTGGATTTAGTTTGGAACAAAAAATACGGTAATACGACTTCCGGGAATTATGTTTTTTACTGCTCACAACGTTCCAAAACAGAGAATGCATTTTTACTGGGTGGTTCTTTTTTCCAAAGCCCAAACGAAAACGCGTTTATTGTAAAGGCAGATTCCGATGGCAATATTTCCGGCCCATGCTGCCCAAAGCCTTACATTATTGATTACAAGCGATTTAACGCAAATAATCAAGATGGAGACATTGATGAAATATCAAATGTTTCTATGTCTAATATTACGCCAAATATTACCAGTACCACAACTTTAGGCATGGATTTATGCCCATTGCAAGAAAAAATACAACCAGATTCCTTGGTTAATCTTTGTCCCGGAGGATGTGTGATTGTAAGTATGACTAATCCAAGGCCAGGTGCACAATACCACTGGGATTTTCAAGGTGCCAGCCCCGATTCGAGTAATGCCATTAACCCAGGGCAAGTTTGTTACGGCGCAAAAGGAACATATAAAATTGTATTGACCGAAGGCGGTTGTATGCTGGCCATGGATTCAGTTATTGTGGACAACCCGCAAGATTTGTTCCCCAATGCCTTTGCACCGAATGGATTTAACACCACCTTTGCGCCAATTATTCGATGTCCGGTGGAGGAATATTATTTACAAATTTTCAACCGTTGGGGCGATCTTGTATTTGAGTCATTCGATGTAAAAGAAACATGGAATGGCGAGGTATATGGCAAGCCCGCTCCAATGGATACTTATATTTACAGGGTACAGTACTATGCAGTGCGGGACGGTGTGCGGCAGCTCGTGTACGAAGCCAAAAAAGAGGTGACTTTGATCCGATAATGACACAGGGATTTTTGATTGATTTGTATGAAAAGCGCATATTTCCAGCGCAAATATTGGTAGAAAATGGCAAAATAGCAGCCATCGAACGCCTCACAGCATTACCCGAAGACACAGGTTTTCTGCTACCCGGATTTGTGGATGCCCATGTCCATATCGAAAGTAGTATGCTTCCACCATCGGAGTTTGCGCGGATGGCAGTGGTACACGGTACCGTAGCAACGGTATCGGATCCGCACGAAATTGCGAATGTATTGGGTATGGAAGGCGTACAATTTATGTTGGATGATGCCGCCAAATCGCCTTTAAAATTTTGCTTTGGTGCACCATCTTGCGTACCCGCTACGGAGTTTGAGACATCCGGGGCGACACTAAGCGTGCAGGAAGTGGAACAATTATTAGACGATCCACGTATTGGTTATTTATCCGAAATGATGAATTTTCCCGGTGTTTTGAACGAAGACCCCGAGGTAATGGCCAAAATTGACGCTGCTCAAGCACGTAATAAACCCGTTGACGGCCACGCACCAGGACTGAGGGGCGAACAAGCCGCTACTTATTTCAAGGCGGGCATCACTACCGATCACGAATGTTTTACATATGATGAAGGTTTTGAAAAAGCCGAAATGGGTGTAAAAATTCTGATCCGCGAAGGTAGTGCCGCCCGAAATTTTGAGGAATTATGGCCATTGATCGAAGATTTTCCCGATCAGGTGATGTTTTGCAGCGACGATAAGCACCCCGATGATTTGGCCGAAGGGCATATTAATGCCTTGGTACGACGGGCCGTACGGGCCGGATGTGATCTATTTGATACCCTTAGAGCGGCCTGTATCCATCCTGTGGAGCATTATCGTTTGCCAGTAGGCACGCTGCGTGTAGGCGATCCTGCGGATTTTATTTTGGTGAACAACTTGGATGAATTTGAGGTACAATCCACTTGGATCGATGGGGTATTGGTGGCGGAACAAGGTATTTCGTTAATCAAACAAATACCCGTAGCACTGCCGAATCATTTTGTAGCAACGCCCGTAGCACCCACCGATTTTATGATACCAGTACCCTTGGAACGGAAATCTGCCTCGTTGATGGATATAAGAGCGATAGGTGCTCTGAATGGTCAAATTGTGACAAAACACTTGGATTTGACCGTTAAATCATCGGGCAAATACTTGATGCCCGATTTATTGAAAGATGTATTGTTTATATCGGTGATCAACAGGTATTCCCCCAAAGCATACCCTGCAATGGGCTTTGTAAAAGGATTTGGATTGGTCAAAGGTGCCATTGCATCAAGTGTTGCGCATGATTCACACAATATAGTAGCAGTAGGTCACTCTGCTGATGCATTGGCTGCGGTAGTGAACCAATTAATTGCCCAAAAAGGCGGTATTGCCGCGACCGATGGACACGGAGCGTTTATGACTTTGCCATTGCCCATAGCGGGATTGATGAGTGATATGAACGGTTATGCATTGGCCGACGCGTATAAAAAAATAGATCATTGGGTAAAAACAGAACTTGGCAGTACCCTATCTGCGCCATTTATGACATTATCGTTTTTGGCCTTGCCGGTGATTCCGAGCCTAAAAATTACCGATATTGGCCTATTTGATGTGGAAAAATTTGATTTTACGGATGTGATCATCTAATGGTTTAGGAATGAAATTTAAATAAAGGTGCAGATTTGGGGAGATGATTTTGTCTCTATTTTATTCCTTACTAAAGCCGTATCCTTCTATGCGCTAAAATCAGATGCCAAAGCCGCTCATAAGGGACAATTTCTACTGCGGAAGATTGTTCTGAGAGTTCGATGGGCATGTCTTCAAATACCTTTAGGTGCTTTTTGATTAATTTTTTGGAACCAGCAGGCTCAAACGGAAGCGTATCCAAGGCCAATAGTAAACTGATCATTGCAGCACTTCTGATATTTTTGTGCTTTTTCAGGTGGCGGTACATATACATTTTTAGGGATTCCTTGGAGCGGCCATGCGCAGTCATATCCCCGTCCATTGATTTAAAATAAATAGGCAACATTAGAATAGGGATATTCATGCCCTTTTTTACGGTATTGAGGTTTTTAAAGTCATATTCAAAGGTGTCCAAATTGACCTCACCCACTGCGTCTTTTACTACCGAAGGATGCATTACGCCGAGTTGCCCTAATAAATAGAAATAACCTGCGTACATTTTCCATATTTCACTCATAGTACCGACCGATACTGCAAATCTTTCGTGGTTAATGGTTTGTACATACAATTGAAGCGCATCATCATACCTTTCTTCATATATATAATGGTGTAAAATTGTTTCATTTACCTTAATCCAATTTACTGTGCCAAGAGTTGCTAAATTTTGACATAAGATGATTGTAGCATTTACCTCTGGCTTACTAAACATATTAAGGTGTGTATAACAACTCAAAGCATTTAAGGCAAACTGCAAGATCTGTCCTCTTCCACTTGTTGGCCTTTTTTGGAGCTGCGGTATAACATGGTTACACAATTCCAAGGTCATTTTCATATCATGAAATGTCAAATAAAATATAACCCCAATACTATATGTAACAAAATAAAACTTGGAGGTATTTACTTGAGGAGCAACCTTTAAAAAACGATCAAAGTTATCTTTTACTGTTGCATTTATATATTGTTTGCTAATACGGCCGGACATAAAGCCCTCCATCAGTGCTTCATAAATATTGCTTGCTTCGTATTCCAGCCTTCGTTTTTCTTCATACTCGGCACTTAATTTCACCAAACGCTTAATTTCTTTCGTATCCATTTGGTTAATTACATAAACTTTTCGCAAGGTGTTAATGATCTCTGATGTTAGAGATACAAATTCATATTTAATAGAATACTCTAAAACCTGCCTCAGCAAATAGACCGCTGCGCTATATGCACCTTGCATATATAAAAGATTGGCTGCAGAAAACCCTTTGTAGCAATAGAATTGGGCACGAGCAGCATCCGTAAATTTAGGTTGTTGGGTATCAACAAAGAAAGCAGTATTGACCAAAAGGTCAAATAGTTTACGCCTTAATCGCCGATAGGAGGGATATTCTTCATTTTGACCAAACAAATCCTGTGCTGCCGCCTCGTCTGTGGCATAGCGACCGCTTAATAAGCCTATATAAAGCCGAACAATGCGCTTGGACTCATCGCTGACATCATTTAGTACTTCAATCTCTTTAATTTTATTTCGATTGATCGTGGTTGCCAAATCCTTTAATATGGAAAACTCAAGCATAAATACTTCAAATTACTTTGTATTAGGAATGAGAATTAAATAAAGGAACAAATTTGGCGGCCTTATTTTGCCCCTCTTTTCGTTATTCATCGGTTGTTTAGTACCACTAAACGCCCTCTTCATGCCTTAATAGTGACAAAATCGTCTCCCCAAATCTGTACCTTTATTTAATTCTCATTCCTTAAGAACGAAAAACATTATTTTTATTAGTTGGTGTGGTCAAATTAAAACAAAAATCGTTCAATTTAATACCATTTTTATCGTATTTCAAATGTTTTTTTACACTTTTACTGTCTTTTTATGCAAAAAGCAAGTCAAAAATAGGCTATTTTTTAATATTTTTGAATTAAGCCTATATTTTTCTCAAAAAACTGCATGATGTGCTTTTCCGCAAAGTGTTATTTTTTAAGAAATACTCCTGCTCTACCTTTGTATCATCTTAAATAAACGGGGGTATAGTTTATGTTATTTAGACCATAACTACCTAGATAAAAGAAATTAATAAACATAGATAAGGTAATTTTGTTACCGTATTTTAAATGTTATTACCGAACATTTATTTTTATGTCTAATTTTTATCTATTTAATGATTTAAAAAACTAAAAAAAGCACTTTTTTTGTAAAAAAAGAT
>JBEAVK010000222.1:0-4210 GCA_041160955.1 Bacteroidota bacterium | reverse complement strand
AGTAAACCCTTATGCTATTATGCCTTCATGGTGCCCTAGGTACTGCCGCTCAATTTGATCCAATTATCCCATATTTCCCTGAAAACCTACCCATCAAAATGCCTACTTTGCCTGGACACGGTAACGTAGCCTTAGATCAACCGTATAGCCTTCCCTACTTTGCTACAGCTGTTTTGGACATGATGGACCAAGCAGCAATTGACCAAACAGATATATTTGGCTATAGTATGGGTGGTTACCTAGCACTTTGGCTGGCATGGAAATACCCAAACCGGGTACGTCGGATCGTAACCCTTAATACCAAACTCGACTGGACACCAGAATCGGCTGCACGCATGAGCAATATGTTCGATGCTGAAAAGATCGTATCCAAAGTACCCCAACTCGCCGAAGCCCTCGCCCAAACGCATACTGATTGGCGCAATGTGGCACAATATTCCGCCGATTTTGTACAGTCATTAGGAGCAGGTCATGGCTTGCCCCAAGCAGCATTTCAAGATATTAAATGCCCGGTACTTGTGCTGCGCGGTGAATTGGACACCACTGTTAGCGAAGCGGAAAGCCAACAAGTAGCAGCATGGTTACCCAATGGACAATACGCAGCAATAACTGGTGGCAAACACGCTTTGGAGCAGGTGGATTTGTCTCTTATAATGGATTTGGTCTTAGAATTCCTTCTTATAGAAAGATAAGTATTTATGTCCAAATACTTAAAATAATAAGCCGTCCTAATTCTGTCAAAGCGTACCTTTGCCCAATCATTGCCGCCAATACATATTCGGCATGGCAAACCAGTGCATTTTTGAAAGGCATTTATGGCAAAACAAAAGTATTATGTGGTATGGGAGGGCGTTAAGCCCGGTATTTATGACAACTGGCCGGAAGCCAGTTTGCAAGTGCAGGGTTTTACCGGTGCTAAGTATAAGTCATTTGCCAGCAAAGCCGAAGCTGCGCAAGCCTTTAAAGGCTCATTTTGGTCGGTAGCCGGAAAAGATACCAAAACGATTAAAAAATCGCTCCCCGAACTCGAAAAAATAGGCGTTCGGCTGGATAGTCTTGCCGTAGATGCTGCTTGTAGTGGCAATCCGGGAGATATGGAATACCGTGGTGTGCATGTGCGTACAGGCGAGCAAATTTTTCAATTAGGGCCATTTCCGGATGGCACCAATAATATCGGGGAGTTTTTAGCACTCGTACATGGGCTGGCTTGGCTCAAACAACGCAATAGCCCCAATATTCCCATTTATTCCGATTCTAAAATTGCGCAAGGCTGGATTAAGGCCAAGGCGTGTAAGACTAAATTGGAGCGTTCTGGACGAAATGATGAAATTTTTACCCTTATCCACCGCGCCGAACAATGGCTCGCTGCGAACAAAGTCACCAATCCAATCATTAAATGGAAGACGGATGAATGGGGCGAAATTCCTGCGGATTTTGGAAGAAAATAGAATTGAAGCAAGGGCTAATGGTAACGGCCAACAAGTGTAATATTCCTAAATTTAGAAAATGGCAAACATAGATAAAATAGAACTGGATTATTTGTCCATCGACGATTATGACGAACTCAAAACGTTGATGATTGACGCTTACAGCAATATGTCCGATGCTTACTGGCGCGAACGACATATCAAAAAAATGATTGACCTTTTTCCCGATGGACAAGCGGTGATTCGGGTGGATGGTGCATTGGCAGGCTGTGCGTTGTCGATTATTGTAAACTATAGCGATTTTGACGACGACCATACTTACAAAGAAATAACAGGTAATTATACCTTTGATACCCATAATTCCAAGGGTGATTATCTCTATGGTATCGATATATTTATCAAATCGGAGTTTCGTGGCTTGCGCTTAGGGCGGCGGTTATACGATTACCGAAAAGAATTGTGTGAAAAACTCAACCTAAAAGGGATTTTGTTTGGAGGGCGTTTACCCAATTACCACAAATTTGCGGAAGACCTTGGTCCCAAAGACTATATCCAAAAAGTACGGGAAAAGGAAATTCACGACCCCGTGCTCAATTTCCAATTATCCAATGATTTTCACGTACGCAAGATCATTAAAGGCTATCTTAAAGGCGATAAAGCCTCCATGGAATACGCTGCACTACTAGAATGGATCAATATTTACTACGAAAAACCAAAAAAGAAACTGCATACCGACAAAATTGTCATCCGTCTTGGCTTGGTACAATGGCAAATGCGCCCCTACAAACGGCTGGAAGATTTGATGGAGCAGGCCGAATATTTTGTAGATGCCGTATCCGGTTACCGCTGCGATTTTGTACTGTTTCCAGAGTTTTTTAATGCCCCGCTCATGGCCGAGTACAACCACTTGTCGGAACCCGATGCTATCCGAAAACTGGCGGAATATACAGCGGTAATCCGCGATGAATTTGCCAAATTAGCCATTTCGTACAATATCAATATCATCACAGGCAGCATGCCGGAGGTAGTTGATGGCACTTTGTACAATGTGGGTTACCTCTGTCAACGGGATGGCACAGTGGATCGTTTTATCAAGGTGCATGTTACACCCGATGAGGCACGCGTATGGGGTATGAAAGGCGGCGATTTTATTCAATCGTATAATACCGATTGCGGAAAAATTGGTATTTTGATCTGTTACGATGTGGAATTCCCCGAATTAGGTCGTATTTTGGCTGATGAAGGGATGTCCATCCTTTTTGTTCCATTCCTCACCGATACCCAAAATGGTTACTCCCGTGTTCGGCATTGCGCCCAAGCACGCGCCATTGAGAATGAGTGTTATGTAGCCTTGGCGGGCTGCGTGGGCAATTTGCCCAATGTGCACAATATGGATATCCAATTTGCCCAGTCGGTGGTATTTACCCCCTGCGATTTTGCTTTCCCGACCAACGGTATCAAAGCAGAAGCCACACCTAATACCGAAATGATACTGGTGGCCGATGTGGATTTAGATTTGCTCAAGGAATTGCACCAGTTTGGAAGTGTTCGGAATTTGAAAGACAGAAGGACGGATATGTTTGAAGTGAAATTGATCAGATAAGCCTTCTTAAAAAAATAAAAATACAACTCAAGCATATTCAATACATCTATGGATATATCATCATTACGTCGTTCTTACGCTTTAGAATCTCTGGATGAATCAGAGGTATCGAAGCATCCTTTTGCACAGTTTAAGTATTGGTTTGGCGAAGCAGTTTCGGCACAAGTCACCGAACCCAATGCGATGACCTTGGCGACATCCACGCTGGAGGGAAGGCCATCAGCGCGGATCGTTTTACTCAAAGGGTTTGATGAAAAGGGTTTTGTTTTTTTTACTAATTATGAAAGTCGAAAAGGTGCAGAAATGGCCGAAAATCCCTTGGCTGCACTCTTGTTTTGCTGGCTCGATTTGGAGCGACAAATACGGATCGAAGGTCGGATAGAGAAGATCAGCCGGGAGGAGTCGGAACAATACTTTGTGAGCCGACCCAAAAGTAGTCAAATAGGTGCTTGGACAAGTCCGCAAAGCACGGTAATAGATAACCGCAATGTGTTGGAAATCCGTCAAAAAGCACTGGAGGAACAGTATAGCCAAGCGGAATTATTGCCATTGCCGCCCAATTGGGGTGGATACATTTTAGTACCCGATTATTTTGAATTTTGGCAAGGCAGAGAGAGTCGCTTGCACGATAGAATAAGATATCAATTGGAAGATGGTTCGTGGCGATTGGCGCGTTTGGCGCCATAAAAAAACAAGAGCCTTCCCGAATATCGGTAAATTTACTAGGATTCTGAATGGCTCTTGTTTATTTTTCAATATTAAACTTAGATTCCACCAATTTACGAAGGAAAGCATTTTCCTCTTTTAAAGATTGGATATGTTCCTGTAAGGTTTTTACTTCTGTATCATTACTTGAAATATAATTATGTCCAGTATTGACGTGTGTCCCCTGTTGTGATTCAATATGTATGACAGCACCGTTTTGAGGTTGGTATAATGCCTCCGGCGTAATACTTAAGGCTTTTGCATAATTTTGAATTTGCTCGAAACTATTGTGCAAAACTAAAATAAATTATACATTTGTACAAACATTTTTAAAACACCTTCACTTATGCAAATTAACTATCCTTTTACAAACCTTTTTTGGATATTTTTCGCTATTTTTTGGCTTACTAGTTGTGATGACAATAAAGAATGCACCGATCCACTCAATGTTGATTGCCCCAATTATGATCCGTGC
>JBEAVK010000132.1:0-10948 GCA_041160955.1 Bacteroidota bacterium | reverse complement strand
TCAAACATCCAAATCTTATAGTTAAGAAATGCGATGTCTATAATTTAGAATCTGTAACAGAAGCCATTAAAGGCAATGAAGTTGTATTTAGTGCTTTAGGAAGCAAGACGCCAAAAAAATTGGCAAGTTAAAAGAAAAATATAATAAATGGGAATATTTTCAAAAGCATACATAAAAATTGACAATATTAATACTGTAAAAAACATTATTGGAAAATACCATAAAGTAGTCAATCAAGAAGTTGGAGACGTAGAAAAAGAATGGAGATTTTTTGAAAATGGAAGCGATACAATAATATTGGCAAAGAATTACAATGAAAATTGGGTTGAAATAATTCTGAATTACCAATTTACGATTTATTTTCATGATGAATTTTTGAGAAGACTATCGAAAGATTTGGAAACAGAAATCTTATTAGGATATTACCAATCAACTGACGGCACGGGAAGATTAGCAAAATTTAAAAAGGGCGAGTTACAGTTATCCATTATTCAATCTCACATAGATCACAAAGGCGAATCCTTTGTTGCACTTATGGATAATTGGGGAGTGACAAATGAATTGAGAAGTGAGTTTTCTATTCCAAACTTAAATGAACCGTTTTTCGAAATTGTGTGGGACAGTATATACAAGTTTTACAAAATGAATGGATTAGAATGGGACGGCATAACAAGAGATGATGTGTTTTATCATCATCTTGAAATAAAGTACTAATAATAAAAAGGCCACTAATCAATATGGCCTAATTGGCGGAATGCTCGATAACGCCATTGCGGCTTAGTAAACCCCAAGTCACCTAAGGATAAGAAAAACTTTCATCCCTTAAGTTTCACTCCTTCGTTACAAGTGCTTAGTTTTGCACCGAATAAGCCAAAATACCATTCCTAGCACACAAAACAGATGTGCAAAATGCCTCCCAACCACCAGCACTTCGTAAAACCAACGTTACAACAAACAAAAAAAGTAAATAATCAAGGCTATGCCGTATTTAGACGAATATTCAGGGAACTGGACCGCTACCCAAGCTCGACATTTATTGAGGCGAACTACTTTTGGGCCTTCTGTTCAAATGGTAGATAGTTCTATAAATTTAGGGTTAAATGGAACTATAAATGCACTCTTTGCGCCATTGGCCACACCTGCCCCGCCATTAAAATCCATCCCAGATGGAACAGGTAACAACCAACTGAATGACCCAGGTGCAACCTATGGTCAAACATGGGTCAATGCACCCGCCTTCCCAAACATCAATCCACCGATGCTTCGCAATAGGGTGTTACGCTCGCGAAGCAAATCGCTGTATTCATGGACAGTACTGCAAATGCATGACAGCGGGTTGTCTATCAAAGAAAAAATGGCCTTGTTTTGGCACAACCATTTTGTGGTGGCCGACGGCACCATTGCGCATAGAGAATATATCTATTATGCATTGCTTAGAAATTTGGCTCTTGGCAATTTTAAGGAAATTACAAAGCAAATTACCATAGATACAGGCATGCTCCTGTATCTGAGCGGAAGCGAAAACACCAACCTTGCCCCAAACGAGAACTATTCCAGAGAATTATTAGAATTATTTACCATTGGCAAAGGCCCATTAGTGGCTCCTGGCGACTATACAAACTATACAGAACAGGATGTTGCAGAAATGGCGAAAGTACTCACAGGATGGCAAGTGCCGCCAATTAGCAATGCCAATACACTAACAGCACAATTTGCTGCAAACAGGCATACACTTGGCTCAAAACAACTTTCGTACCGATTTAATAATGCAGTGATTGCAGAAGCCGGAGCACAGGAGTATAGAAATTTAATTGATATAATTTTCCAGCAGCATGAGTGTTCGCGTTTCATCGTGCGCAAATTGTATCGGTGGTTTGTCAACGCTGAAATTTCCAATGATGTCGAGGTCAATATCATTCAACCGCTGGCAAGCATTTTGCGGAACAACAACTACGAAATTGCACCTGCATTGAAAGTATTGTTGAAGTCGGATCACTTTTTCCAATCAACGGCTTGTATGATTAAAAACCCAATGGACTTGATGATGTCGGTCACAAGAGGTTTAGGAATTAAGCCACCAGTAGGCAATATTGAAAGGGAATACGACCATGCTTACAATATTTATATCATGAGTTCTGACTTGGAGCAGGCATTATTCTATCATCCGAATGTGGCTGGGTGGAAAGCCTATTATCAAGAACCTCAATTTTATAAATTATGGATAAATAACCTGCTCCTTCCCAAGCGTCATCAGTTTTGTAGGTTGATGGTGGAAGGCGGGACGTTTAGTTATAATGACGTGAACTATCCAATCACTAGTCTTGTGCCAGTGCTGGAGATTGTCAATAATATTGCTGATGCTTATGACCCAAATGCACTCATCAACGGACTGGCGGAAATCATGTTCAACTATCCGATCACAACTGCTCAGGTAACAAGTTTAAAAGACATTTTGATTCCCGGGTTACCCGATTTTGAATGGAGTGTCGAATATTCCGATTTCCTATCCAATCCTGGCAATGCGGCACTAGCAGCGTCGGTGAATAACAAGTTAAAAAATCTATTTTCTGTCATGGTCAGAATGTCAGAATTTCAAATCATGTAAATAATGAAAAAGTCAGGAATAAGCAGAAGGGATTTCCTCAAAACCACCGGAATGATTTCTATCCCGCTCACCTTGGGGGGATTTCGGTTGTTTGGTCTTGCGAGCCAGAACGCACCAATATTGAATAATGATAACGATAAAATTTTGGTGCTTGTACAATTGCAGGGCGGCAATGACGGCTTGTCAACTATTTTCCATGCTGCGCAATATGCCAATCTGAATGCTGTGAGAGGCAATATCATGCTACCCGAGAACACCATTCTCAATTTCTCCAACGGCTACGGTTTTCATAGTGCCATGCAAGGTATGAAAGATATATGGAACATGGAATCGTTAGGTATTGTCCAAAATGTGGGTTATCCGAATCAGAATCGTTCGCATTTTAGGTCAACCGACATTTGGAATACCGCTTCAAGTGCAGAAGATTTTGAAACCAAAGGCTGGATCGGCAGGTATTATGACTTAGACTACTCCGATTATCCGAATGGTTATCCGAACACCGCCAACCCACATCCCTTTGCTTTGACTATGGGAAAAATCGTATCGGAAACCTGCCAAGGAGTGAACGCCAATTATAGCTTATCCCTATTAGACCCTTTCAATCCCGGAACTGCACTGGTGAGTGCCGAAGGCGATATTCCTAACAATTGCTACGGCGATGCACTATCATTTGTAAATGAAACTGTATCACAGACCAATGCATTTGCGTCGGTCATCAGCGCAGCGGCAAACGCAGGAAATAATTTATCACCAAAGTGGACGAATCTGACAACGGAATTATCCAAAAAATTAAAGAACGTTGCTCGACTTATTTCAGGCGGGTTGAAAACGAAAATTTATGTAGTCCAATTAGGAGGTTTTGATACCCACGATAATCAAGCAGTGGCCGGTGCGACAACTACTGGAATCCACAGCAACCTACTCAAAGAACTTTCAGATGCCATTTGCGCATTTCAAGATGACCTCAAACTACTCAATGTTGACAATAAAGTAGTAGGTATGACTTACTCAGAGTTCGGCAGAAGAATTCGCTCTAATGCTGCACTCGGAACCGACCATGGTACAGCTGCGCCCATATTTTTATTTGGTTCTTGTATTCAAAATCAAATCATGGGCGATCATCCTGTCATTGATACACAAGTCGGAACAGAAGATGGAGTACCCATGCAATTTGATTTCAGAAACGTTTATGGTACCATCTTGTCACAATGGCTCGGTGCTAGTGAAACCGATGTCAAGAACATCATCTTCCAAGATTTCCAAGCCATGCCCATCTTTAAACAGGGCTGTTTGCCAACGGCTTGCCCACCCGCCCCTGTCGTAACTGGAGATTCGGCGGTTTGTGAAGATGGTACGAATACGTATTCAGTACCTCTCTTGCAAGGAGCCACTTACCAATGGGTAGTGACAGGAGGCACTATATTGACAGGGCAAGGAACGAATACCATCACCGTGAGATGGAACAACGGCACTGCTGGCTCCGTGAAAGTAACCCAAACAACCCTCTAAACAACAAAAGAAAATAATATGGATTTCAACATCAAAATACGATATAACAGGAATGCTTGCATTTTAATGTTTGCCATTTTTGTGTGGATGAAGGGAAGTGCCATTGCCCAATCAGCATGTGTGGCCGAAACTGTTTTTTCAGTAACCATACAACCCAAGCCGACGGCGGCTTTTGGCTTTCTTGCAAGCGACTTGAGTGCCACTTTCAGCAACTCGTCCGTCAACTCCATCACTTTTGCCTGGAACTTTGGAGATCCTAATTCTGGCTCGTCCAACACTTCCTCGGAAGCAAATCCAATCCACCAATTCACCGCACCCGGAAATTATACGGTCACGCTGACGGCAACAAATGGTTGCGGTTCGAGAAGCATCACCCAAACCGTGCAGGTGGCCTGCCCAACCCTAAACGTAGCCGCCACCGCCAGTAGCCCTACGCAAATCTGCCCGGGCACATCCGTCCTGTTGACCGCCACGCCGGGTTACCAGAGTTACCAATGGCAGTTGGGCGGCAATCCGATTGAAAACAGCAATACTGCCAATTTTACGGCAAGTACACCTGGTGCATATACGGTGGCCGTGACTGATGCAGCGGGCTGCACGGGTACGTCGCAGGGTGTTTCAGTGCAACTGCTGCCGGTGGCTCAACCGTCGTTTTTAGCATCGGTAAATGCCCTGAGTGCAGCATTTGACAACACTTCTAACAATGCAACGACCTATTCTTGGAACTTTGGCGACCCCAATTCTGGCGCGTCAAATACTTCCACAGAGATAAACCCGACCCACAATTTTTCTGCGCCGGGAACCTATACGGTCACCCTCACCGCATCCAATAGTTGCGGACAACAAAGTATCACACAAATCGTGCAACCGGGCTGTCCGCCCATTGCTGTGGCCGCCACGGCAAATGGCGCTACGCAAATTTGTCCGGGTACATTCGTCCTTTTGACCGCTACGCCTGGCTATCAAGGCTATCAATGGCTCTTGGGCGGCAATCCGATTGAAAACAGCAATACTGCCAATTTTACGGCAAGTACACCTGGTGCATATACGGTGGCCGTGACTGATGCAGCGGGCTGTGTAGGTACGTCGCAGGGTGTTTCAGTGCAACTGCTGCCGTTGGCTCAACCGTCGTTTTTAGCATCGGTAAATGCCCTGAGTGCAGCATTTGACAACACTTCTACCAATGCCACGACCTATTCTTGGAACTTTGGCGACCCCAATTCTGGCGCGTCAAATACTTCTTCCGAGGCAAACCCCACCCACAGTTTCTCTGCACCGGGGACTTACCTGGTAACGCTCACTGCCAGCAACGCTTGCGGCGTTCAAAATGCCACACAAACAGTTGTAATCGCATGCACGCCACCACAAGTCAACATCGCATCCAATAGCCCATTGAATTTTTGCGAAGGCGGTTCGGCTATGCTAGAAGCAGCACCGGTCAATCTCACTACTTATCAATGGTACCTTAACGATTTGCCGATACCATCAGCAACCAGTCCCGCACTTGCTGCCACCGCTGCTGGCCAATATAAGGTCTTGGTAACCGATTTTCTGGGCTGCGAAAACTATTCCGACGTAGTGGTGGTAGCGGTGTATCCGTTGCCCACAGCGACCATTGTATCCTCTACGGGAGCGGACGTTTGCGAAGGGACTTCATTGGTATTAACAGGTGAACTTGGCATTAATTATCAGTGGGTTGTGCCTGAGGGCTCAACGGTTTTGGGTAAAAATATCGCCATTCCCACGGCCAGTATTTCAAATAATGGAACTTACCGGCTTACCGTCACCGACGGCAATAGTTGTACTTCGACGGCTGAATTTGATTTAACCGTAAATCCGCTTCCCCTTGTTTCCATTAGCGGGTTAGCCTCCGATTACAAGGAGGATGCCCCACCAGTTCCGCTCCTTGGAACGCCTGCTGGAGGCATTTTTTCTGGAGATGGCTTGGTAGGCAACCTGTTTGATCCCAGCACCGCCGGAATTGGGCAGCACACCATTTACTATGCTTACACAGATGCCAATAATTGCACAAACAAGGACTCGGTGGTAGTTTCTGTATCACCAACCTCTGCTACTAGTTCGGTGGGAATCATCAGCAGTTTTCAGGTTTTCCCCAATCCAAATCATGGTGACTTCTCGCTGGAAATTGTGCTTTCTTCTTATAGGACATTGAATTTTGATTTAATGAATGCCCTTGGCCAAACATTGGTAAACCGCCAGCAATGGCTACCTTCCGGTCCGTCTATTCTTCATTTCAGCAGCAATGAAATGAGCAGCGGGGTTTACTTCTTGAAAGTCATGGACGGCGAGCAGCATGCCTGCCTCAGGGTCATGGTCACGAAATAAATGTGGCGAAATGACTGAGGGTGCATTGCCTTCAAAATTGGCAAACACGATGCCTATTACGTCAAGCCAACCAAAGCCTTGGAAGGTAAACCGTGGATATGGCGCGCCTCTTTTCCCGATTGGCATACTGATATGGACAGTATTTTATTGGCGAAAGGTTTTCATGTTGTATTTGTGGATGTAGATGATGAATATGGCAGCCTATACTCGATACAGAACCCTCAAAGCAAGAAAAACGCCTGCCGGATTGTACATTTTTTGGTGAATAAATGATTTAAAAAAAACAGTATGCATAAAACGATAACAGCTATTTTGATGGTAGTTTTTTTAAATTACTCCTCTATTTTATTTGCTCAACAAGTAAATAATTACACCCCTATTTTGCCGACCGATACCCCAAAAGACATCATCAAAAAAGCGGCAAATGTCACCCCTTCTGCACGGCAACTCCGCTGGCAGGAATTGGAATTGACGGCGTTCTTTCATTTTGGTATCAATACCTACACAAATCGAGAATGGGGGCATGGACACGAAGATGAAACACTGTTCAATCCGACTCAACTCGATGCCGAACAATGGGTCAGTACCTGCAAACAAGCGGGTATAAAACAAGTGATTTTGACAGCAAAACACCACGATGGCTTTTGCTTGTGGCCAAGCAAATACACGGAACATTCTGTAAAAAAGAGTCCGTGGAAAGATGGTAAAGGGGATGTAATGAAAGACCTTTCAGCAGCGTGTAAAAAATACAATATTGGCTTCGGTGTCTATTTGTCGCCGTGGGATAGGACAGAAGCGACGTATGGCACAGATGCTTACAACGATTTTTTTGTGAACCAAATGACTGAACTATTGACAAATTATGGGCAAATTGACGAAGTTTGGTTCGACGGTGCAAATGGTGAAGGAGCCAATGGTAAAAAACAAGTGTATGATTTTGAACGCTATTACAAACTCATTCGCACGTTGCAACCCACTGCGATGATTGCGATTATGGGGCCCGATGTGCGTTGGGTCGGTACAGAATCGGGTTATGGGCGTGAAACAGAATGGAGCGTTATGCCGATTGATGCGCAGCTGCAAGAAAGCATTTCAAAAAATTCGCAAACCGATATAACATTCGCACCAATGGGCGATATGACGGACTCGGATTTGGGAAGCCGCCCTAAAATCATGGACGCAAAAGGCTTGATTTGGTATCCTTCTGAAACAGATGTGTCCATTCGTCCAGGTTGGTTTTATCACGCAGAAGAAGATGATCGGGTGAAAACCCCTGAAAAATTATTTGATATTTATTGCAGTTCCGTAGGTCGAAACAGCCTGTTATTGCTCAATTTGCCGCCCGATAAACGGGGTTTACTCCATGAAAATGATGTAAAAAACCTATTAGCGTGGCGCAAATTATTGGACGAAACGTTTCAAACAAATTTGGCTTTGGATGCAAAAATAAAATCCAAAAACGGAATCGGCACGCAGCATCTTTTGGATGGCAATAACTCCACATATTTTACAACAAAAAGGCAAGACACGACGACGATTATTGATTTTAAATTAAAAACTACCCAAACTTTTGATGTTTTGCAATTGCAAGAGAATATCAGGCTTGGGCAACGTATTGAAGGTTTTAAATTAGAATATTGGGACAACACGACGTGGAAAGAAATTGCCACAAGCACTACAATTGGCTATAAACGAATACTCCGTTTTGAACCTGTAACGACCGATAAAGTCAGATTGCATATTGTCTCTTCGCGGCTAAATCCGACTATTGCAGAATTTGGTTTGTACAAACTCCCCCCCTCGGTATTATTCAAAGTAAATGCGCTGGACAAACAACGGAAACCGAATAAAAACAATAAAGCCGTTGGCAAACCTACTCAATTGAAAACAGCACCCGACCCAAAATACAATAAAGGCGGCAATGCTGCTTGGAATAATGGCATTTTCGGCAGCAATACCGCTTTCAATGACGGTGAATGGCTTGGTTGGAGTAGTCAAGATTTTGAAGGAACTATTGATTTGCAAAAAATAGAAACGATAAAAAAAGTCAGCATTGACTTTTTCAATTTGACACAAAGTTGGATATATATACCCTCAGAAGTTATATTGTTTGTCTCTGACGATGGCGTGAATTTTAAAGAAGTTGAAAAACAAAGCAATTTTGGTATTGCCGAAGAAGGTGTGCGAAGGGTCAGTTTTAAAGGTGATTTCCAAGCAAAGTATATCAAAATTGTAGCAAAACATTATGGTTTAATTCCGAAAGGTTATGAAGGAGCGGGGTCGCCCGCTTGGTTGTTTATTGATGAAGTGGTGGTGGAATAAACAGGTAATCTATTATTTTAAAAAGATACAAAACAAAAAAAACAGCAAACATTCTCCCCAAAATTGTGTTTAATTGCTACTTTATAACGCGTATCAGTAGTGTAAGCAAGCGCACTATAATTCACCATTCATGCGACTATCAGCAGTAAGTTACCTCAATACCAAACCTTTTATATACGGTATTTATAAAAGTGAATTAGCCGATTTTATCGAACTTAATCTGGATATTCCTTCCGTTTGCGCGCAGAAACTGTTGAATGGAACGGCTGATATTGCCCTTGCTCCAGTGGCTATTATTCCTGAATTACCACAAGCGTATATCGTTTCGGATTATTGTATCGGCAGCAATGGCAAAGTGGATACTGTTTGCCTGTACTCGATGGTGCCTTTGGACAAAATTGAGCGGGTATTACTTGATTTTCATTCAAAAACATCCGTTGCACTAACTAAAATTTTATTTCAAAATTATTGGAAATTAAAACCTGCATTTGTGCCAGCCGAGCAAGGTTTTGAAACACAAATAGAAGGCACAACAGCGGCTTTGGTCATTGGAGACCGAACGATAGGCATGCATCAAAAATACCCTTTTGTCTATGATTTAGGAGAGGCTTGGAAGGGGTGGACTGGCTTGCCTTTTGTTTTTGCGGCGTGGATCAGTGTAAAACCCGTCCATCCAGATTTTGTTGAAAAATTTAATACTGCGCTAAAAACAGGTTTGGATCATATTCCCGAATTGATCAAAATTTTGCCTTCTTTCCCTAATTTTGACGTGGAAACCTATTACAACAATCATATTAGTTACGACTTGAACCAAGAAAAATGGAAGGCCATGAACTTGTTTTTGAGTTATCTCGCAGGAGAAAATGGGTTTCAAGTAAAAAGAATGATTGAAAGCAAAATTAGCGTATCACCCTGAATGTCAAGTTGATACGAGGCGCAATAGGTTTTGCGGTTTTAGGTATTTGATGCAGCCAAAAATGTTGCGTTGTACCGCCCATCAATAAAAAACTGCCGTGTTGTAATTCAAATTTCCTTTTTTCTTGGGGCAATGTTTTGTGTTTAAAATGGAAAAAACGCGCTGCGCCAAAACTAACCGAACCTATAATAGGATTTCGTCCAAGTTCGGGTTCATCATCAGAGTGCCACGACATACTGTCCGTGCCGGTACGGTAATAATTAAGCAGCACGCTATTAAATTCAATCCCTGCAATCGGCTCAATCCGTTGCTTAATTATACGTAATTCATCGGTCCAAGCCAGTGCCTCCATCGTAATACCAGAATACGTATAAGACTTACCAGTGTCGCCGTACCAGGCTGTTAATCTAGGCAATGGAATTACTTTACCGTAGATTTTAAACTCGTCTTGCCGCCAATCAATATGATGTTGAAGTGCATTTAAAAGATCGTCGCTTTCTGCTTGGGTGAACAAATCAGCATAGTACGATACTTCTGCATCGGGCATTTTTAATAACATGGTGTTTTAATTGGAACTAACTACTTAATTTTTCTCCACCCAGCGCAATGGACTTGAATTGTTTCATTTGTGCCGGATCTCCCAGCACTACAATGTCCATACCTTTAGATAACACCGTATTGGGTAATGGGTTCAATTGATAATTCCCACTGGGATACCGCACTGCCACGATAGGTAATCGACCCTCTTTATCCAGTTTGCTCTCCTCAATCGTTTTATCGCGAAAACGAGCCTGCAAATTATCCACTTTAATTTCTTCAAACACCACCTGACCAGGCCCCATATTAGACAACAGCGTAAAAAATTCCACCAAATCGGGTTTGTTGACCAAAGTAGCCATATAAAAACCACCAATTCGTTCTGGGATCACCACATGATCGGCACCCGCACGTTTTATTTTTATTTCATCAGCGGTATTATTCGCACGACTTATAATCCGGAGTTTGGGGTTAAGTTGCCTTGCCGACATCACCACAAACAGGTTATCCGCGTCGGCAGGGAGCGTCACGACCAGGGCGTTTGCATTTGCGATTCCTGCTTCAAGCAGAATTTCATCTTCCGTGGCATCGCCTTCGATAAAAAGGTATTCGGTGTTTTTCCGAATATCTTCAATTTTTTCGGGATCAAATTCAATCACAACAAAAGGGATCTGTTGTTTTGCCAATTCTTCGCAGGTCAGTATTGCATGTCG
>JBEAVK010000120.1:0-3574 GCA_041160955.1 Bacteroidota bacterium | reverse complement strand
AGATTTTTCCTACATTTGCCATTAGAACGAAAAATTGCAACTGTAGTATTCATTGCTGTCAACGTATCGTTCATAAAACCAACCAACTCTTTTTTTTATTATGCTGCTTGTTGTTGAACTTACACAAGGCGTTATTTACTCCTTGATTTACGCACTCCTTGGTATTGTAATGGCTGTTTTTGCCGCTAAAGTAGTCGATTGGATTACGCCTGGGCAATTGTTCCGCCAATTGGTCGATGAAAAAAATACGCCATTGGCTATTTTTACAGGTCTTTTGGTATTGGGTATTTGTATCATCATTGCTGCGGCTATCGCAGGATAACCATTAGTTGTACCAACCAATGTCATTACCCGACATTATCTGCCCCAACTGCCACACTGTGGTAAATGGTAAAGTAAAAGACCTCGTCGTCTTTGGCTGTAGTGCTTGCGATCATATTTTTGAAATGGATAAAAGCAATGTTTTGCAGCCTATCGCTAAGTTACCTCGTCTTATCAATGAACAAAAAATAAAGCCCAAATGGCTTGTACCGGGTGCAAAAATAAAGCGGGCTGGAAAAGTGTTTACTTTAACATCTGTTTTTTTGCATGGAGTGGATTGGAACGAGCAAGGTTCCGATGGTTTAGAATCGGGGTATAGCGAATACCTAGAATGGTATTTCGTGGCTGCAGATGGTTCCGAATTTTGCCTCGAACAAACCGATTCAGAGTATAAATTCCAAACCCGAGAGCAAATCAAAGTAACCAAATCACATATCGCAAAGGTAGAAGGGAAAGACCTTCATAATTGGAATCCCGATTATGGCGCATTTTCTTTACTCGCTTTTACGGGACAAGATGACGAGCCATTGGATCGAGATCGCTGGAATTATAAAATAGTTCAAGATGGTGCTGCTCAGATTTCCTTAGAGTGGAAAACAGATACGCCACCAGCCGATTGGAATGCGCATAAAATAAAGCAAATTAGGGGTTTAGATCTGGAACGTTGGAAAATTAGAACAGAAAAAGAAATACAAGAAGCCAAAGAAGAATTTGAAAAATTAGATTTTTATCGCTCGGTATTTGGTATTTCGACCCTTATGATGTTGCTGTTCATTGCATATTCTACAATGGTTGGGGGTAAAAAAATGAACTGTGATAGTGTTTGGAATTTTTCTGCGCCTTCGGCAGAAATATTAAATGACACCTCCCTAAATATCAATCCGGCGCAGTACAAACGCACTTTTTGCACGATGAAATTGGAGAAAAACAGACCCTATTGTTTTTCCAGTCGATGTAGTTTTGCGGGTGATGGTAGTGCAGCTAGTGCCGATTTTTCTATTATTGTTGTCAAGTTACCCGAAGGCCGGATTGTTAATACCATTGAGGCATCGTTTTTTTCTGAAAGTGGATATGATGATGAAGGGTCATGGTCAGAATCCACGCTATCGGATTATTTTTATTTCAGGGCAGATGAAACGGCAGAATATGAGGTCACCGCAGTAGTGGCTGCTAAAAGTTTGTCGAATGAAACTCGGAGTGGTGTATTGCAAATAACGGTATCGCCCGCTGTGCTTTCGCGTTATTTTATTGCTATGTTTCTTGTTTTTGCCTTAATTGCGCTCATCTTGCAATGGCAGTGGGAATATAGGAGTATTGAATCAGGGGAAAATAAGGCTACTTGGCTACAAAAAATGTTTGGAAAGTAATTATGCAAAAATTTACTAAATATTTGACTATATTCGGGGTGACTATGCTTATTTCAACCACTTGGTACGCATCGTCGCGTGGCTTTGGTCTTGATAATTTGACAGGATCAAGGGAACTGATTGATGAACTTAAAACGTGTCCCGATTACCAAAAAGACCGCTTTGGCAACTGCCCGCCTCGTCGGCACCGACGCAGTTTGGGCGCACGGGCGGTGTATGGAGGTGGTGGCAAATGACTTTAAATAAAACACAGGCTGCTGTATTGTTGGCCTCCTTATTGGTACTCAGTGCCTGCGCTATCTTGTACGAACTGCTGATAAGTACCGTTTCCTCCTATTTATTGGGGAGTAGCGTATTACATTTTTCGATTACAATTGGTTTGTTTTTGAGTTTTTTGGGTGTAGGTGCGTTCTTTTCTAAATTTATAGAAGCACCGCTATTGCCCAAGTTCATTTTGATCGAAATCCTACTTGGTTTGGCAGGCGGCTGCTCTGCAATGGTGCTGTATTATGGCAATGTGTGGTTTCCTAACTATTATATTTTGTTATTGCTTTGCGTATCGGTGATTGGTATTTTAGCGGGTATGGAAATTCCTTTGGTTACGCGTCTATTGGAACAATCTGGCGGTCTGCGCGAAGTGATTGCGCGGGTACTTACCTTCGATTATTTGGGGGCATTGGTGGCTTCTTTAGTGTTTCCTTTATTGCTTTTGCCCATGATGGGTTCTATGCGCACAGCGTTTTTTACGGGTTTGATCAACTGGGGCGTGGGGGTATTCAACCTTGGTGTTTTTAAAAACAGCATAGAACGACCCGTAAAACTATGGCTGGTGGCCGCGGTAACGGGCTTGATATTGGTGAGTGGTTTTTTCTATTCCTTCCAATTGGTCGGCTTTGCAGATGCTTTAAACTACCAAGATCGGGTGATATTGACCCAACAAACACCTTATCAAAATATTGTTGTCACGCAGTGGAACAAGGATACGCGCCTGTACCTGAATGGCAACTTGCAATTTAGTAGCATAGACGAATACCGCTACCACGAGCCTTTGATCCATATTCCACTGTTGTCGGTACCTCGGTGCGATTCGGTGCTTATTTTGGGTGGAGGAGACGGATTGGCCTTGCGCGATATACTCAAGCATGCGCGTGTACAAGGGGTCGATTTGGTTGATTTGGACGCTGAAATGGTGCGGCTTTGTGCCAATAATGCGACGTTTCGGACATTGAACCAAGAAAGTTTGGCGAGTCCTAAGTTAACCCTTTTTTACGAAGATGCCTTTAATTTTGTCAAAAAATGCTCTAAAAAATACAATGTTATTATTGTAGATCTACCCGATCCATCGGAGCCGGCGCTGGGCAAATTGTACGCGGTGGAATTTTATAACATGCTCAAACAAATACTTGCATTGGATGGCGTAGTGGTGACCCAAAGTACCTCGCCATTTTTGGCGCGCAAGCCGTTTTGGTGTATTCACGCTACGCTTGAAGCCGTTTTCCCGTGTGTTGTGCCGTACCAATCGCATGTACCTACTTTTGGTCAATGGGGTTATAATATGGCATTTCCGCTAAAAGTAAATACGGATTTACTCAAAACACAATTGGAGCAACGCATTACTACATTGCCCCAATTGCGCTTTCTAAATGCCCAAAATATACGGGGGTGTTTTGTATTTGATACCGACGTGTCCGAACAACCTCAAGCCCCTAATACGCTAGAAAAAATGGAACTGGTGCATTTATATACGGAAAGTTACTGGGATTTCCATTAGACATTATATAGAATTAGAGTCGTAATGCTGAAATGAGGAAATTTTTGTCAAATCAAGGCAAATTTTGCAGTCGAAATGGGGTATTTTCGGCGAAAAATTTAACGAAAATTTGGCG
>JBEAVK010000104.1:0-2742 GCA_041160955.1 Bacteroidota bacterium | reverse complement strand
TCGGTGAGCGTTAGTTCCCTACTTTCTATCAGAGTAGAAGTACCTGATTTATTGTCATTTTCTTTTTTACAAGATGAAATTGTGAAAAAGAGAACTAAAAACAATAAACCTGCAATTTCTTTTATAATATGTAGTGTTTTGAAATTTAATGATGATCTTGTGAATAAATTCATTTTTTGTAAAGTTTTAAAAATTGATTTCAGCACTATTGCTGTGATTTTTGATACATGATTTTATGACCAATAAAATTTAATACAAAGTTATGCCCCCATAACCCCCTCGTTTCAACATTTTTCATCATAATTTCTGAAAAAATATATTTTTATTTCAGAATTTCTGAAACTTTTTTTTATCTTTGCAGGAATTCTGTACATTTCCTGATTTCTTACAGTTAAACTGACAATTTCGTGGATCGTCTATAACTATTGTGGAACTCAATTACAGGTGTTTTTTTTAAAAATAAATCTCTACACAAAAAATGGAAAATAACATTCAAGTACGGCTATTTGATGCCATTGTTAAAAAATTTAAAAACCGTTCCAAGGCACTTGCCGATTACGAAAAAAGTTTCCCCGGAACAGGTTCAAGTACCGCTCGCGCACGATTCAATGGCACTACCGCTATTACTTATACGCATGGTATGCAAGTAGCAGCGCATTATGACCTGCACGATTTAGATGTATGGAAAGAAGGATGGTCGGAAACACAGTTTATGGTAAAAGTACCTGCCTTAACACCCGATATGGATGCCTATTTAGATATGCTGATCAAAGATTTGGAATGGGTAAAAAAACAGCCCAATGCCCAAATACATTTAGCCATTCACGAAATGCCGTTTATTTTATTGAAAAAACATAGGTATATTGCTGGTTTTTTGCTTTATTTCTCCCTGTGTATAGAATCAAACCACCCGAAATTTCGTCATTATACCTTTGGTACAGCGTTTTTACAAGATCCACAAATAGTAATTTGGTTGGATCGTTGCCGCGAAGCCCTCGCACTGTATCAGCAGATACCCGGCGTAGAATACTGGTGTCCGCGTATGTTGCAGGGCATCAAACAAAAAATTAAATTAATTCAAAATGCCGAACTTTACGAAAATACCGATATGCCAACAACACTTTGCTTTGAATTAAATCGCTTGATAGATGACTTGGAACAAAAGGTAAAAATAGGCAAAAAAATACTTGGCCCGGAACAACAAGGCGCAGCAGTACGCATCCTCAGCCATGATGGCTTTATAACAAATACACACATGGTGGCCGAATCCAGCGAATCGGGTGTGCTATTTTCCTATGAGGAACGTGGCATCCTTCATGTACTACGCTACGAGGCTGCTATTGCTCAATTGCAACTAGACAAAATTGAAAGATCTAGCAATTGGGCCAGGGGGATAAGCAGTCGTTTTTTTATTCAAATGCGGGAGTATAACGGGGATTAAGTCGTTGCATTACTGAACGCCCGTAAGCATCCATTTTTGTTGAGCAGGTACATACTTAAACTGATACACGGTCTCTTGTTTTTCGGTAGGCGCAGTCAAGTTAAAATAGAATTCAATACCTGTGACCGTCATGGTACCATCAGGAGCGAAGCGAATTTTTCGGGCGCGATCATCGCCACGTGGCCCTAGGTTATCGAGCGAAAGTTCTAGTCGCGGATCATCCGAAAAGGAGCCATTGGTGTTCAAGCCAACAGAATAAATTGCACCAACACGCGCCTTACCAAAATACAATCTTTTTACCCCATCAATCGTACCCACACCTAGCCCCAATGCGTCCAGTGAATCAATCGAGGCTATTGTTTTTTTAGTAGCGGTTTGCACGGCATACAATACGCCTATTTCCGAATTCAGGGTACTTCCTGCCACAGAGCTGGCATACAAGACCCCATTATCACAATCGTATCCTAAACCCAGCAAGCCATACGGATTTTGGTGTTTTGGATCGTTGGGGGGTACAGGCAATTCGACGGCAACAGCCATATTACCCGATACAGCATCTACTTTCCAGATTCGATTTTGCTCGGTGGGTTTATTTTTTTCAGTATTGATTACAGGGACGGGCGCAACCCATACATCGCCTTTGTCGGTTATGACAATTGGGCCGAGCCAACCTGCATTTTTCCAGCTGGGTGCTTGATAAGTTTTTGGCGTTGTGCCGGGTTTTGTATTCACTTCTACCGCCACTAAACCCATCGTTTTTCGTTCAGAGGTACTCAATGCGGCAACCTTTATGTCTAAACCTGTTTTGGATAAAAACGGCGGCGATACCCTGCAATCGCGATTGGGTTGTGCTATTACGGTTGCGGTTGCGAGTAGCAGGCCAATGCTGTGTAATAGATAATTTATTTTCATATTGCAAAGGTAGGATTTATTTTTTAGCCAATATAATTTTTAACAGGCTTACATGAAGCAATGCAACCAAGCGGTATCAATTGTTTGCTCTTGGGCTAATCAATGATCTATGCGGCCTACTTAAGTATTTGGGTGTATCCGTCTAGGTCTTTGACTGATTCCAATCCCAAACTTTTTACCAATCGGTGGCGACAACAAGAAGGGTCAGGAGCAGATAGTTTGAGTAGGCGGAAGGCGGAGTCTAAGTTGGTCTGGGGCATGCGATACCCTTTATTTTAGTTTTTTACGAATTTCCTGAACCGTTTCTACTGAAACTTCAAACATATCGGCAACCTGCTCATTTGTCAAAGAAGGATTTTTTTTCATGAAAAAAGAGATCGCTTTTTCCG
>JBEAVK010000017.1:0-6944 GCA_041160955.1 Bacteroidota bacterium | reverse complement strand
CAACATATTTGTTAATTGCTGCGAAATACTATTGCCCAAGTGACGGGAGTATCACTTGGGCAACAGATTTTAAAGCAGATAAAGAATAGCCTCAACGTTCACTCATTTTTTAGAACGCTTGCTCAACTGAAATAGGAAACTGTTTGCATCTAGTGCTGTGGCCGTGCCCTCAAATTGAATCCGTCTATCACTCACACTGACCAGCGATGATAATTCATAGATATTTCTGTAACCGTAACCGTAAAGGTTGATAAACGTTGGAATATTGAGTGCTAAGGAAATTGGCTTTTCACCTGGTAAAACTGGTGGTGCGACTTTTGACATAAAATGCCGCTCGTCATCATTAAAGTTATTATTACAGTAGATGAGAATCCTCGTGTTTTGAGAAGGGATTACCTTCATTAGATCATAGACATTAAAATCCGAAAAATTCAAATGTACTGCTCCTTTTACGTGTTTCATCTCATACATTTTATCAGAGCGCGTATCTAAGATAATAGTATTGGAATCTTGTGCCATTTCTAAAAAGTGCTCAAGATCCACGAGCCTGTCCTTGCGGTATTGGTATGCTTCTTCGCTCAATTTTAGAAATCCTTCAAAATCAACTTTGGAAGGAAGCTCGGAGAATGATTCATTTCTGAAAACCAGGGTTGCTGGATGAGGAGCAGCCAAAGTAATTTGTCCCGCTGGATGCAATGGAGAAAAGAGGATCGATAAATAGGGTGCCACTAGAAAAAAGAATTGTGATAACATAATGTATAAATTTAAGTGTTAAAAAATAGAATGTACGTAATTGATACAAAAGTCGAGTGCTTTCCCGATTTTAAAACCTACACTTGGTGAATACGCTTTTTCACTTGGTGAATCATATTTGTGGTACTGTTTTAGTTCCCTATCTTTGTGTAATGAAATTTAAAATACCTGTTGCTCTAATTATTGCCATTGCATGGCTTGTGCAAAATGGCTCTTTGTATGCACAGGAAATAACGCCGCCGCCATCGAACAATAAATTAAGACAAAATACCCAGCAATTGAAGGAGGGTGTGGCCATCAATGATGAAAGTTTGATTGCTGGTGCTTATGGGCTATTGGCTGATGAATATTTCACATTGAGCAAATTTGCAAAAGCCGAAGCGTACTACCAAAAAGCCCAATTGCTCTATCTTAAACTAGGCAAACAAGAAGATGCAGCCCGTATGGCACGTGGATTGGCTAAAGCACAAGAAGCCCAAAATAAGATCACAGATGCTATTACTAATTTTGAGCATGCACAAAGATGGAACACTTCCAACACCATAGCAGGACAAAACCAAATACGCCTTAATAGCAATGATGTGAACAGGTTACAAAATGCTTCCAATAGCGCAGCACAAATGCCTTTTATCAATTCCAATCTGTTTATCGCCCAAAATACTGGAAATAAATCCGAGATAGCAAATGCCTTCCAGCAATTAGGTAAAGTAAATTTGCAACAAAATGATCTTCCTGCTGCCGAAAAAAACTATAAAAATGTGTTAGATCAAGCCGAAAACCTAGATCAAACGATTCAATACACCAACCAAATTGCGGATGCCTATACCGCCAACGGCAATTTTGATGCCGCTATCGATGTCCAAAAACAATTGCTTCAACGCGAAGATGTACAGCAAAATACACCAAATCAAATTGCACAATTCCAAAAACTAGCCGATATTTATAGCCAAACCAGTCAAGACGATGAAGCATTACAACTCTTATTAAAAAGTTATACATTGGCTTTAGAGGAAAACAGGACGATAGATGCCAAAAATAGCCTTCAAAAAATCACTGCTATTTATCAAAAACAAGGTAATTTACAAAAAAGTCTCGATTTGTACCGACAGTTTTCGATCAAACTGGATAGTTTACTAATTGCTGATGCATCGCTCGTTGATTTTAAAATACTGGCCGATACCGAAGAGAAAATTGCACAATTAGAATTAGAGAAAACACTAAAAGACCAGTTGATTTTACGGCAAAATCGCAATAATTTCATACTTTTAGGGGCTTCTGCGTTGTTATTGGGCTTGTTTTTATTGATTGCCCGGTCTTGGTATGCGATTCGTATTAAGAACAAAAAAATTGCACTTCAATCCTTACGCCGTGAGATGAACCCCCATTTTGTATTTAATAGCCTCAATAGTGTGAACCAATTTATTGCTCAAAACAACGAACTTGCTGCCAATAAATACCTCAGTGCCTATTCCAATTTGATGCGCAATATCATGGAAAATTCAAATAAGGATTTTATTTCGCTCAGCACTGAATTGGAGATGCTGAAAAAATACTTAGCACTCGAGCACCTCCGCTTTCAAGATAAATTTGATTATCAAATAAATATTGCAGAAAACATAGATCCTGACGTTGAAATAGTGCCCAATATGGTGATTCAACCGCACCTCGAAAATGCAATTTGGCATGGGCTGCGGTACCGAGCGGAAAAAGGAACATTGCTCGTTAATGTTTTTAAAGAAGGCAAAAATCTAGTGATTAGTATTGACGATAACGGTATTGGTATTCCCCAAAGCAAAGCACTCAAGACAATCAACCAACGTGCATACGAATCAAGAGGGCTGGCCAATACAGCAGAACGGATATTGCTGCTGAACCAAATTTACCGCAAAAATATTTCTTTTACACTCACAGAAAAAGCGATGCCGGAAACAGGGACGGTAGTCCTAATATATACTTAGTTCACTATAAAACAACCACAATAAAGTGCAAATTAGAACAATAATAGTAGAAGATGAAAGCGCTGCACGCGATGTATTAAGGAATTACTTGACCAAGTATTGTCCGCAGGTACAGCTCATTGGGGAAGCCCAAAATATCAAAGAAGCGGTACCTTTAATCGAAGAATTATGCCCACAATTGGTGTTTTTAGACGTAGAAATGCCCTTTGGTAATGCCTTTGACGTGCTGGAGGCTTGTAAAGATATTTACTTTGAAACCATTTTTGTGACGGCTTTTTCGGAGTATGCGCTCCGAGCACTGAACCAAAGCGCAGCGTATTACTTACTCAAGCCCATTAGTATTGAAGAATTGGTACTAGCGGTCAATAAAGTGCATGAATACATTGAATCCAAGGCTGTTTTTGATAAAAACAAGATCATTATTGAGAATTTTAAAGAGCCAAAACCGCAAAAACAACAATTGATTCTACCTACATTAGAGGGGTTCGAGGTGGTTCGCATCGAAAATATTGTCCGATTAAAAGGCAATGGCAATTTCACCGACGTTCACCTCGCCGATGGTTCTAAAAAAATGGTTTGCCGGTTTTTAAAGCATTTTACCGATCTCCTACCTGCTCCTTTCCTTCGCGTACACAAAACGCATATCATCAATTTGGATTTTGTAAAAACCTACCACAAAGGCAGTGGTGGATATGCTACATTAACCGATGGTACAGAGGTGGAAATCTCAATGGGATACAAAGACCAGTTTTTAGCACATTTTAGGTAAGTAAGTATGGCGGACTAAAATTATATCCTACCTCCTACTTCCACGAACGTCTGAAAATCTGATAGTTGCTGTCCTTTCAGCACCCGTGGTATTTTAGCCTGTCCGTTCATTTTGCCACGTTCGGAGAGCCAGCCCATAAATAAAGCATTAGGGACAATCTTCAACCGTACTTCATTGAGTGCATAGGCGCGCTCTACGGCATAATCTTCATTCAAAACACCGAGTTCTTTATCTAATGCCTGCGCCAAAGCAGTAGGTAATATTTCAGGATTGCTACAACTAATATACCATTGGTGTGCCCAACGTGCGCCATTTGCCACACCTGCTACTGTAAATTCTTTGATACCAGCATTGAATGCCTCATCTACGCGTCGTACGGCTTCGTTCAAATTATCAATAGACAAGTGCTCTCCACAAACGGAGAGGTATTGTTTGGTACGGCCACTTAGACGAAACTCACGGGCGGCTACATCAGTGAATATTAAAGTATCGCCTAAAAGATACCTCCATGCGCCTGCACAGGTACTGATTAGCATAGCGTAATTTTGGCCTTCTACTACTTCATCCAAGTTTAGACTATTTGGATACTCGGAGCGCAGGTTGCCGTCTTCGTCAAATTGCTCATCATTAAAAGGCACAAACTCAAAATAAATACCACCGTTTGCAATGAGTTTCATGGAGCGGTTGTTTGGATTTCGTTGCCAAGCAAATAGCCCTTCGGAGGCCATATAACTATCCATATATCCAATTGGATTGCCCATTAGTTGTTCGAAATTATGCTTGTATGGTTCAAAAAATACGCCACCATGCACATACAAAGAGAAATTAGGCCATATTTCGTGGATATGCTCCAATTTGTGTTTTTCAACAATACGCTCAAGGATTAATTGAAGCCACATCGGATTACTCACCGCAAAACCAATATCCCATTTCGGGGCTTCCGTAGCGATCAGTTCAATCCGGTCGCTCCAGTCGGGTAAATCGGTAATGGCTCGTCCAGGTCGATAGAGTCGTTCCATCCACAATGGACGATTAAGGCCAAGAATTCCCGACAAATCGCCGGTATGGTGCTGCCCTTCCCATTTGGGTTGGGTACAAGAACCGACCATCAACATTTGTTTGGTGTATTGGCGGGCTGGCAAGTGGTAAGAGGATGCCGCGACTAGCATTTTTCTGGCACCTCGTTTCATATATCCCAACATATCATCGGTAACTGGAATATACTTGGTAGCGGCTTGGCTAGTGCCACTTGATAGCGCATAATAAGGCGTTAGACCGGGCCAACAAATATCTGGCACATCACGCAGGTAGGCTTGCGACCACCACCGGTCGTAGATGGTATTATAATCCATAGCTGGCACATTGCGCCGATAACTATCTGCTGGATTGGTAGATTTCAGGATATTGGCAAAATCATAATAACGGCCAAATGCTGTTTTTTTTGCTTTTTTTAAGAGTAGGTCTAATTGATTTAATTGTTTTTGTGCGGAAGTAGGGCGAAAATCTTTGGTCATTTCCTCCCATTTGGTGGTGTTAGTTAGTATCTTGCTGACCATACGTAGTGTTTTTTTAATCTGCAAAAGTCAGGCATTTATTGGAGACCAAATGGAAACCATGGGTTAAGTTTTGATTAAATAATCTTACATCTATCCTCTTTTTCTTTTGAGAAAAAAATCTTACACTTACAAATGTCAAGAACCTGAAATTTTGTGCAATAATCTCTACTTCTTACTTTTTTCGCCAAAAAAAGTAAGCAAAAAAGGCTTCGGCTAACGAAAAATGCGGGGTAGGTCACCGACGCATGGCCGAAGCACAAGCAAAACCTGCATACTTCGGCAGGCTCAGCATCAATTTTTCTAAGGCCGGTCTTGCCATACTTGGGGCATTCTACTTCATCTCAAATTTCAAAGTCTTTTACTCAAAATAAAAGTATATTGATACGAAAAAATAATAGGCATTGTGACCGAAATATTTTTAACTATTGAGAACATTGCATTGATTATGCTCCAGATTTATCCATACTAGAATCCAATTCCTCTACGCTGATAGACGACCAATTTTTCTTTATCGAAAGTAAATGAAGCCACGTCATTGAGTACTATATCATGGTGGTCGTACTCGCCTGGGCTTACAGCAACGCGAAGATTTTGGTTTTTGATGGCTTCTAATACTACTTGACGTACCGTACGTGCATTACCGAAATACTTATCGCGGTATTGGTACAAGAAAGTAAGGTATCGACCAAGGTATTCGCGGGCATCTTCGGCTACGCGGTATTCCTCCTGACGGAACATATAGAGCGCAATTTCGAGCAATTCGTCGGGCGAATAGTCTTCAAAACGCAACATTTTATCAAATCGGCTTGCTAGTCCGGGATTGGCTTTCAAGAAATTATCCATATTTTCCGGGTAACCTGCTACGAACACAAAGAACTCTCCGCGGTGATCTTCCATGCGTTTGAGCAGGGTTTGGATAGCTTCGTCGCCAAAATCGCCTTGTGCGCTTCGGCCCGTGGTAGTGAGCGCATAAGCTTCGTCGATAAAGAGTACGCCACCGAGTGCTTCTTCCACCCGTTCGGCGGTTTTGGTGGCCGTTTGGCCCACAAATCCTGCTACCAGACCTTGTCGATCGGTTTCTACTGTATGGCCACGTTCCAGCACACCGAGTGCTTTGTATATCTTGGCTAAAATACGCGCTACGGTGGTTTTTCCGGTTCCCGGATTACCAATTAAAACGGTATGTAAATAAAAACGTCCCAGTACATTACGCCCCGATTCGCGGTAAAAACGCACTAAATTGACCAATTCTTTGAGGTCTTTCTTGATATTTTGCATACCGATTAAACTGTCCAATTCATGAATGGCCAGTGCGAGCAGTTTTTCGTCGATCGGAATATGGGGTAATGGGCGGCGCGTTTCGCGTTGTACTTTTTCCACATCGGTTTTGTTTACCACTCGTAAGGAATCGGGCAAAAGCGTACGCACATTGGCTTGCGCCATCATGCGCAGGCCGAGTTGTATTTTGGCTTTGTCCACCAAATCATAGACGAAACGGGCATTGCCAAAAGTACGGTCGCGACGGCGGAATGCTTCGGTAATGAGTTCATCGAGCAATACTTTTGCATCATCGTCGAAGGAAATTTCTTTTTCGATACAGGCATAAGTGGCAATTTGACTGAGTTCCTGTGGGAGATAATCTTGAAACTCGAAGGTCATTTTAAAGCGGCTGCGCAATCCCGGGTTAGAGTCGAGGAAAGTTTTCATTTCCTTTGGGTAACCGGCCACAATAATAGCCAAATCACCTGTGCCATTGGAAAGTTCGCGAACGAGTATTTCCACCGCTTCGCGACCAAAATCCTTATTATCTTCTGGAGATCGGCTGAGGGCATACGCTTCGTCGATAAACAATACGCCACCGCGTGCACTTTCTATAGCCTCCTTCATTTTGGGTGCTGTTTGGCCGAT
>JBEAVK010000433.1:0-8404 GCA_041160955.1 Bacteroidota bacterium | reverse complement strand
GATGCCAGCACTTTTGGCCGACTATATGGACAGTTGCGTGTAGCATCTGTTTTAATGTCAATAATTCGTAAAAGTCAGTTAATAACCGTGTTTAGCGAAATAGACGCAAAATTTACATTTCATTAACAGATTTTCCAAGATGCTTGGAAATTTTTATTCCATAATTCCACGATACGTGGAAAAAAATGCTTGGTTTTCGGAAAATTTCACTATTATCTTTGTGGCGGGATTTGTAACTACACAGTTCAGTACTCATTTGTTTCTTATCCTTCAATAATATTTATCATCCATTTTTAAAAAATACACAACACCATGAAAAAAACATCACTTTACTTCACGCTTGTACTGGCACTCATAAGTACGATATGTATTTTGTCCTGCCGCCCAGAACCACAGATTGAATCCGATCCCGACTACTGCTTGGAAGGGCTACCCTGTGCTACAGAAACAGGAAAAAACACCTTTGGATGCTATATTAATGGAGCAGCATGGGTGGCGGATATTGCGCCGAATATTTTGGACCCAACAGCACATAAAATTCAGGCTAATTTTGATGAGATAGGCCATGGAACTGATAATCGCAGATATCTATCAATAAGTGCTGATAGAACGAATGATACTACATCTGGTTATATTTATTTGAATATAGAACCTGTAACAAAAATAGGGGAAATTATTGCTGAAAATGTAGTAGAGGTTTATGGATCAGCTCTTATTCTAAAGAAGGATAAGGAAAATATTTTGGGCGTTTTAAGTTTTAAACTAGATACCTTATTCGATTATAAGATTGAAATAACGCATTTAGATACAGTAAGAAACATTGTTGCTGGGAGGTTTTCTTTCACTGGTATCACACCATCAAAAGATACGGTAAAAGTAACGCAGGGGCGCTTCGACGTGGTTTACGACCAGTATTAGTACAATTTATAATTTATAATTTTTATTCACTTTAGGTATCTGTTTATACCTGAACAGTACTATCTTTTTTATTTTTTAACTTTTTAACTCGCTCTTTTTACAATGAGACGTTACATTCTTTTTGCCATGCTATTAGCGTGGCTTGGCGGAGCCTTGTCTGCCCAAAATATAAACCGTACATTCCAATTGGATAAAATCACCAGTGATTTGGTGAAACAATTGGATAAAAGTACGCTAAAATCTGGTATTTTATTACAGAAAGCACCGATGTTTGTGAACCCATTTCGGTACGATGGTACTACGCTGTCGGATTCTAACACCATGGATGCCAGCACTTTTGGCCGACTGTATGGGCAGTTGCGTGTCGCATCTATTTTAAAATCCGTGCTGCCAGAACCCAGCATTTATCTCGATGATGTGGTACGTATGGGGAAATCGTCCGATACTATTCCATTGGCACTATTGGCCATGCAATTTGACTTTATAGGGTCGGGGGCTTTTGATGCAGGACTACTTCGTTGGGATGCCAACCATCAACTTGTCGATGTGCCAAAGCGAACGGTATCGCCCTATCAAATCGACACTACTTTTGCTTTTTCGGCCTTGGTATCACAATCCAAGGGTAGGCACGTGGTATTCCAAATACCCTCCAAACTGGTCTTTAACAACCTTGGTTGGAATATTGATCGCTTGCAATTGAATGCAGGCGATGGTAAAGGCTGGCAAGACATCACCCCTGGCGCGTGTATTGCCGCAAACTACTCTTCATCCGGCAAAAAAGAGCTTATCTTGCGCGTAAGGCAAGGTGGTCGGTATTGGCAGGGGCATAGCAGCGTGATCGTCCCCGAGGCAATACTATCAGAACGATATACAGATAGCCCTGATGTGCGATTGACGCTTGGTACCGTGAAACTAAATATTTTTTTCGATTGCCCAGATCAAAAATTACGAAAACCACTGATCGTAATTGAAGGATTTGCTGGGGAAGCAAATGATTATAAGCAAATGTTTAAATTAATTGAAGCAAAATCAGCGAGTGGAGTTAGACTGAAAGATTTTCTTGACCAAGAAGGTTATGATTTAATTTGGGTGGATTTGTTGAACTCCAATGCGAGTATCCAGAACAATGCTGCTGCGTTACAAGGTGCTATCGAATGGATCAATGCGCGTAAACATGCTGATGGAAGTGCTCAACCCAATAATATCATTGCAGCAAGTATGGGTGGATTAATTTCTAAGTATTGCCTACTGAATATGCACAATACCCAAGGGCTTGATGCGGAAGTAGAGCGTTTGTTTACTTATGATGCACCGCTCACTGGTGCCAATTTTCCAGTAGGTCTTCAATTGCTCATTAGGGATGTATTAAACCTATCGGGGGCAACAATTTCTGATCCTGATCTAACACTTGCCATCGGGCTATTGGATGGTAATGCAGCAACACAACTCCTCCGTCAAAAAGCAGTATTCGACGCTGCTGGAAACTTAACATTGTCTTCCGCAGGACTGGATGGTTTATTGTCTGAAATAGCCGCTTTAGAGGCTCAAAAACCACTAAATGCTATTACAAGACATATCGCACTTTCTAATGGATCAGCTGTATTACAAGAGAATATGCCAACAACAGCACTAGCAGCAGAGATGCACCTTGATTTATCGGAGGCACCAGGCGTACCTAATCCCGCATGGACGTACTCTCTACACATAGATGCACTTTCGTATATTGCAGATGCAACAGCCACTTTGTTATACGACAGAACGATTAGAGTGGATCCAATTAATGGCCCGCCTTATATACAGGAACAGGTAACATATACACATCCATCTCCATTGGGTTTGGATAACGCTCCGGGAGGCATAACGGATATAGCGTTAGCGCAGATTAGAGAAGGATTTACCTCTGCGCTTCCCAATGTACCCAATATGACTGCTTGGTCGTTCTTGTTACATTTAGAAAAATTTTGTTTTATCCCTACGGTAAGCAGTATGGGTCAACCGTTGTCGGCAGGTGCTGCCAATTCCAATCCTACATCGGGTGCTACGGCCTCACGCACGAGTATTTCTTTGGATAATAGTGTGCAATACAACAATATGCCAGAGTTTAACCAAGATCACGTGTCAATGAATACAAGATTGGCTGACGTTGTTGTTGATGAATTGAGGGCATTCTCTCCTTTGGGTGTATTAGAAAGTACCTTGTCATCCTCTCAAATATACAATTTTGGAAAAAAGGCAAATACTGCATCTGCTAATGCTGTCTATACAACGCCGAGTAGCATCGATCAGGATTTGACGATACAGAGTGGCGCTCAGTTATGGATCAATAGAAATGATCGCATAGCATTCACTTCTAATGCAAACAATCCGCAGAATAGTAACCCACAATTTTTTGTAGTTATAGTACCGGGTTCAAAATGTACAGGTACAAATAAGGTAGTCGTTAAGATAGAAGAAGGAGGCAAACTTTTGGTTGGCGACAATAGCGTAAAAAACTTGGGACACTTAATCTTTACATATGGTAGCGAACTACATAACCTCAGCAACAATGGTATTGTTTTCGATAATAACTCTATGTTTGCGCTTCACCAATCCTCGCTTTTGGAGATGGGTACTAATTCAACGCTACTTGCAAAGCCCAAAGCAAAGGTTCTAGTAGATGAATCAACCATCCATGTTCGAAATGGTGCCGTATTCACTTTGTCAAATGGTGCTAGCCTAGAGGCCAAAGGTAACAGTACGGTTCATTTCCATGAAGGTGCTACATTAAGAATAGAAGGTAACGCATTTGCCTTGATTAAAGCGAATGCACGTCTTATTTTCGACAAAGGTGTTCATGTTATCCTCGATCAGCCCGATTCCAAAATCCGTATCGAAGGACAAATGATCGTCAATGGCGATATAAAGTTCTCTGGTCTAGGTTATTTCGACTTTGCGGGCGGCCCATCGCAACTTACCCTAGGGTCGGGGTATTCGATTTTCAACCTCAAAGGTTTTAGCAAAACCAACCGTTTTGTCTTTTTGTCCACACCGCTTGGTGTACCCGACAATAAGCGTTTGAACTGGTGGAACGGATTATTGGACGTGGATAAAAATACCGTAGGCGTAGGTACCAATGCAGGGGTCACCTTCTCCAATATGACCATCAAAGGCGATGGAGGTGATATTGCCACGGGGCTTTCCGCAAAATATGGTGGCACTCAAACCTTTAATCGTTGTGATTTCGAGCAGTTGTATGGCGGTATTAATATGGAAAATACCCAATCATTGGTGGTTCAAAACTGTAATTTCACCGAGGTAGGTGCACCTATTGAAGGAATCAATAATCCTTATATCAAAGTTTCTAGTTCCAATTTTAAAGATAAATATACCAAGGGTGTATTTTGGGTACAAGGTGGTCAGGCAATTATTGAGTATTCGCAGTTTTACGGTGGAAATGGTGCACAAGCCCTCTTTATCTCCGATGTACCGCTGGTATTGATAGACGGTTGCTATGTGAGTGGTCACCAAGACCCCACCATACCAAGTAATGCCCTAAATGGCGATTTTGCTAGTGCTACTGCTGCCATTTATGCAGAAAATGGTATATTCGTCATACGCGGCACTACTATTGAAAATAATACGGTGGGCATTTCATCGCTCACTATTCCAGATCAAGATATGCAAGCCGCTGGAATATTCCTGATCGGATCAACGATACTTAGCAATAATATGGCTGGTGTATTTATGCGCGGAGATGAAACAAAAGGTACAGTATTGGCTGATTGTGCTACCTTTATCAATAATCGTCAGGGCATTGTAGGCAACGATATTGCCCTGATGCTTGATAGTCAAAATACCAGTATTTGGAGCGAAGATACCGATACGCCCAATGCTTTTGTGCGCGATAATGACCTTAAAGGTGGTAATGGTACCACTATGGATCATATACGGGTGTGTTACGGTCTAAAATCAGTAGCATCTTCTATACCTATGACCAACAACTGGTGGGCAACTTCTACGAGTACTGGTAGTACTGTTTTTGACCTCGCACCTGAGCCATTTATTTCATTATTGACGGTCAACTGTGATGGCGTTGCGGCTGTCGGAGCAATAAACCCACGCCCAGCAACTGTACCCGATTTCTGTCCAGTAGAGGGTAAACCAGGCAATTTTGGCAATAACGAGCCCCAAACGGATTGCACCACCGAGATAAATGCCTTAACGGGCGAAGAGAGGTCGGTCAACTGGCAGTGGCACGAAGCCTATTACCAACTCAAAACAGAGCCTTTGTCGGAATTGGGTGTGGATCTGTTCCGTCCTGTGGCCGATCTTTGGCAACCCGACCTGAGCAGTTATAGCGACAATTGCCAGCAGTATATCGCCACAGCCCGCGCCATTGTGGACGGTGTGGACGATGCTATGGGTATGGACACAGGCGCACGTCCGTCGGAGCGCAAGAACGCGGCGTTATGGAAATCCAGCATTTCTTTGAAGGTAGCACCCAACCCAGCCCAAGAATCTGTGAATATTATTTTGCCGTTCAATACAGTACACCTTACCGTAATGGATATGAACGGAAGGGTGGTATTTCAACAAAATCAACCAGATAAATGGATCAATGCTTCTGTACGAGACTGGTCAGGTGGCTTGTATGTAGTACGTGCCGAACTAGTGGATGGTAGTTTTGTGACAACCAAATTGGCAGTAGTAAAGTAGCCTATTTTAATTATAATTATACTTGGTATCGATAGGTTTGTTGCAAATGCGCTGGACAGTAGCAAATGTGGTGGGCTTATTGGTACTGGGTATGATTATGAAGTTAGAATTATATTCCCGTAGCAAATGAAAACGCATAAAAAATAATTTCACACTTAAAATAACAAAACATGAAAAAAAGCACTTTAATTTTTCCGCAACACCTATTTATGAGACAAATCAAATTACGCCTCTTATACTCCATACTTTGTTTGTGTATGTGGTTTGCTTCGGAAGCACAACAGCAATGCGAAACTAGTATTGCCAATCCGAATACTCCAGCACCCAATTCTTTTACAGAAAACGCAGCAGGCCCTTTTTATGTAAAAGTTTATTTTTATACCGTAAATTATATACTTAACCCCTCAATACCCCGCCTTACGCTAGAGCAAGTTAAAGAATCCTACAACGTCCTTTCAAAAGATTTTGCACCACATAATATTTTCTTTGTTTGGGATTGTTCAGTTGACGAAATTACTGATCCTGGGGTGGTAGGTAGTGTTTTTGACAATAACCAAGCTGACGGAATTAATATTTATCTCTATCCCGCAGAATTGCCAGGTTCTGGTCTGGCCGCAGATTATATATCAAAAGCATTTGCAGTGTATGGATTAGGGTTAGTACCACCATATAATCCGCTTTATAATAGCCATCTGATGAGTCACGAAATGGGACATTGCTTGGGTCTTTATCATACATTTGATAATTTTGCTTTTGGAGCGGAATTGGTAAATGGCTCCAATGGTGCTACCGCAGGCGATAGGATGACAGATACACCTGCAGATCCCAATTTATCACTGTGTGTAGATGCACCGCCCTCCTGCGAATGGACAGGAGAGAGATCAGGTTTTTTATGTGTGCCATTTGGCCCTAACAACCCTAAGCCTGTAGATGCAAATGGAGACGAGTATAACCCAAGTTTAATTAATTATATGTCCTATACCCATTACGATTGTATGGCTGAGTTTACACCGAATCAAGCACAGTATATGAGAAATATATTGGCTACTTTACTCAGCGATGTTACTACAACAATACCGTCAACGAGTAGTTTGCCTACGCATATCTATCAAACAACTACTTATAGCACCCCTGTGGATGCAAGCGGTGATATAATTGTACATAGCGGAGCACAACTAACCGTCAACAATGTATTGAACATGCCTGCTGCGGCACAAATAATAGTTGAACGAAATGCAAGATTGGTTGTAGGTAGTGCTGGGGTCATCACTAAAGGCTGCGGTGCGCCTTTTTGGCAGGGTATTCAGGTATTAGGCAATGCCTCACTTGCACAACCGCTGCCGGATGCTCCACTCACCAATAGTAACCAAGCAGGTATTGTGAAAGTATCGGGTACTATTGAATGGGCCAAATGCGGGATTTCCACCGCAGGAGGATATCCGTCTCAATATTGGGGAGGTGTAGTCTATACCAACGGCGCAAAATTCCTCAACAACCGTAAAGATGCTGAATTTATGTCCTACTCCGACAAGAATAGAAGTAAATTTATTAATACCTTATTTACAGAAGACTGTCCTGCCTTCACCAATACCGAGGGGGTTACTATGTGGGAAACGAAAGGTATCAGTTTTGACAAATGCCGATTTATTAATAAAGATTTAGAGGCCATTCGTACCTACGATGCATCCATATCGGTATTTAATGAGAGTAGTTTTGAAGGAAATGAAACAGGAATTTCGGCTTATGCTACCTATCCTATGACAAATAGTACTACTATCGGTTCTGGTGTAGCCGTTGAAAATACATTCAAGTCCAATAAGTACCATATCAACGCATCCCTTGCAACGGGTTTGTTTGGTCTTTACAATAATGGTGGCTTTTCCTTAAATATAATCAATAATAATTTTGAAAATGGCGAATATGGCGTTATCATCGACGGATCTAGCAAATATACCGTGGCTGGTAATAAATTTTCGACAGTTCCATACGGTGTTTGGTCGGCCAACTCAGCATACAATAACCCTTTAGCCAATAATATTGTCCAATGTAATACATTCACAGGCGGGAATAAGGTTGGTATATTGGCGATTGGTAATAATAGTAAAATGTCCTTTTTGGGTAATAATTTTAAAATGGCGGGAGGCAGCACCGATTTTGCCTTGACGGGTTCTTTATTCCCCTTTGTTAATGGTAGTGTATTTTCCACGCAGGGGAACTATGTTCAACCAGCAGATAACTGCTTTACGAACCCCAATTCACAAGATGATATTCTTACGTTTGGTGCCAATACAGATAAGTTTACCTATTATTATAAACTCATAGAACCTGGCACAGTATGTGAACCAGAACCATTTACTGTAGGGAATTATGATAAAGAACTTGCCTTAGAAAAACCCAGCATTGATTGCTCAAAATATGGAGGACTACCATTGGGGCTAGAACCACCAACTTTAACAGATTTATTGATAAAACAATCCGAGTTAGAGCAATTATTTCCCAATATAGACAATAACGAACAACTTCAATTGGAATATGACCAATTGTTGCAAGAAAAAGAGGCAATCCTCAATTACTTGCTACGGCAATCCTTAGAAGTACAGGATTATAGTACTGCCGAAAGCATATTGGCCAGCGAACACAATAAAGCGTCCAATTGGGCAATCTTTGGCTTGCGTATGGATCAAAAAAATTATTCCAGCGCGGCACAATGGCTCAATCAATTACCCATTGAAGATGCGGAGGATACAAGGTTTCGGGAAATTCAACTCATTAACCTACAACGGTTACAAGC
>JBEAVK010000422.1:0-9160 GCA_041160955.1 Bacteroidota bacterium | reverse complement strand
ATATTTTATTTACGCAAACAATGGATTTCAACAAAATTGTCGGGGTGACAGAAAAAGTCGCCCCGACAATAGTCCAAATACAGCGTCCCCGCGCACTTGAAGGTCTCAATAATGACAAAACAAGTGTACGTAACGCTTTGTGGTCTAAAAAACAAGCGAAGCGCCTACGCTACGTCTTTGTGAACTTTGTGCACTTTTGTGGTGGAAAAAGGGTACGCTACGTTGTGGTGGAAAACATACCACGTGTATAAAAAATTTAATTTAAGTACTAATCTATCTTTGAGTCAACTTTGAAATTTCGTTGGTAAACAGCGTAAAATCTTTTGAGTACATGATATTGGGACGATTTCTAATCCGCCAAACCTATTTATCATGTCTCCACTCCATCCCAATACTAGTCCTCGGCTTAAATCCCTGCCAATTTCCTTGGGTAGCGTTCTCTTTCAAGTTCAAATAAGCCCCCATGTCTTCCCCTCTTAGGTATTGCGCCAAAAACGCAGTGACAAAGTGCTGATTGATATTGTTCATCCTACGCTGATCCCATACCGAATCGGCAAAACGCAGGTATTCGTCAATATGCAAACCCTCCTTCAATGCCTCCGCAGGTGGCGGATTGGGTGCTACATTGTGCCGCGCATTGATATACGTCAACATATAGCGGTCGGCATTGGTACAACCTTTATAAATCGCCGCAATACCTTTTTCGTACATTGAAATATCATCCTCGCTGCCTGCTACGAACAGGATTGGTTTTTTCATCCCTGCTAACCCCGTCGAATCCCATACCCCACTTGCCATACCCCAAGGCGCAAAAGCCACCACTGCTTTAATCCGACTATCCTGCGATTTCATATACGCTTCCGTTCCAGTCCCCCTCAATTCCAATGCCGTGCTACCACCTGTCATCGACTGAAAAAACTTCAATGCCGCCGGACTGTAACCCGCACCCGCCGAGTTGAGCGCACCATAACCGCCCATAGAATAACCAATAATAGCGGTATTGGACGCATCTACTGCCCTCGAAAGGAAATGCCGACTGCCGGGCTTGCCCAAGCGATCCATTTCATTCAGCACAAATAACTGATCCAATGAACGGTTAAGAAGCGTACTTGGAAAACCCGCTGCATCGCGGAACGTAGATTCAGTATGGTCAATGGCCACTACCACATACCCTTTGGAGGCTAAATTTTCGGTCAAATAAGTAAATAACAACCTCGAACCCGTATAGCCATGCGAAATAATCACCAAAGGATATGGCTTTTTCCCTTTCTCTATTTTAGCATTCCTGACACAACGGCCTTTGAATTGAAAAGGAATCAGTGGGCGTTTAGGATCGCCGTTATTGCCCAATACCTCATCATATATTTCAATTTCTTTCTGTTTGTCATCTATGTCGGCTGGATACCAAACCTCCACTCGAATCGGTCGATCGTATTTAGGTGTTATACCATCTTTCGTTTTTAGAATATCCAATTGATCTCGATTGGTGAGATCCATCGTTTGTACACCTACTTTATAACTACCTCTTTTGGCCAGTTCAGGCGCATCGGGTAATAGATCTCCGTAGATAAATTCATCGGTTGGCTCCGGGCCTTGGTGTACTTGGGATGACATGGTAAACAATGCGATAGCTACCATTGAAATCAAGAAATATTTTTTTTGACTGGTCATAAATTTTTATTGTGAAAATTGAATGAAGGACAAATATAGGAAACATAATTTGATTGGTAAGTATCCCTTGCCAAAGAATGAAATTGGGCATGAATCAAATAATAAATAGTACTTTTACCGCCACTCCTATAAATCCATATAAACAAGTCTATAGATCAATTCAAAAGTCATAAATAATTTACAATGCGTTACACTATACCTTTTTTACTCTTTTTTATATCTTTTAGCCTCACAGGACAAGCCATAAAAACCGATACTGGTGTACAATCGGGCAAAAAACCAACAGCAATGGCCACTTCTGCTGCCAATGCTGCTCCAAAAGATACCTTATGCTATGAAATGCGTATCTATACCGCTTCACCAGGAAAACTGAACAACCTCCAAAAACGCTTTAGAAACCATACCACTGCATTATTTGAAAAACACGGAATGACTAATCTTGGCTATTGGACACCATTAGACAATACCGAAGAGAAAATATATTACGTGCTATCTTATCCCAATCGTGCAGCCCGCGAAGCATCTTGGCGCGCCTTTTCGGCAGATACCACTTGGCAGCGGGTTGCCAAAGAAAGTGAAATCAACGGCGGTTTAGTAGCAAAAGTGGAAAGTATTTTCCTGAAAACAACCGATTTCTCGCCGAATGATTTCAAAAATAATACACAAAGCGGCGTTTGGGAATTGCGTATTTACCATACAACACCCAATAATTTAAATAATTTACTGACTCGATTCAGGGATTTTACCGTAAAAAGGTTCGACCAGTACGGCATGACCAATAAAATCTATTGGACACCCACCGATGCCGACCAAGGTGCCGATAATAAATTGTATTATTTCCTTACGCACCCTTCGGAGGCCGCTGCCAAACAAGCATTTGATAAATTCAGGAGCGATCCCGAATGGATCAATGTCAGAAAGGCATCAGAGGTAAAAGGCGGAGGCCCGCTTACTTCAAAAATCGAATCAATTTTTATGTATCCAACAGATTTTTCAAAATTAAAATAAGTATTAATGGAATTGAATCTTAGTTATGACATTAGCCTGCAACAATTAACGCAGTGGCTACGAGAACAGGGATGGGTGAAGGCTGATGCGGAGGTTCAATCCGTCGAAAAACCAGGCGAAGGCAACATGAATATGGTATTGCGGGTGGTGACACAAAACGGCAACCTGATTTTGAAGCAAGCCAACCCCTTTGTCCAAAAATATCCTACTATTGCTGCACCCACAGAGCGAGTGGCCGTGGAAGCCGCTTTTTATCAATTTGTCTCTGCCAAACGGCGTATCAAGGCTTTTTTACCCGATTTTATCGGCTTTGATCCCAAAAACAACATTTTGGCTGTTCAAGACTTGGGTAAAAATAGCGACTATACCAAGATTTACCAAAAAGGGCAAACACTCACCATGGAAGAGGCCAAAAAGACAACCCTTTTCTTGGATCGTTTGCATGGCACTAATTTTCCACAGCAATCGGTACAGGCTTATCCCTCCAATATGGCCTTACGTAAACTCAACCATGCACACCTATTTGTGTATCCTTTTTTGGAGGATAATGGTTTTGACTTGGACACAGTGCAGCCCGGGTTACAGGAAGTATCGTTGACATACAAAACCGATGAAAAGCTTAAAAAGAGTTTGGCTGGACTTGGAAATCTATACCTCGAGCCTGGCAAGACGCTGCTTCATGGCGATTATTATCCAGGTTCTTGGTTATCTACCAAGCACGGTTTCCAAGTCATTGATCCAGAATTTAGTTGCTTTGGCGCGGCAGAATACGATATGGGCGTACTGATGGCACACTTCAAAATGGCACAATTACCCGCTGATTTAGTAGATATTGCGATGGATGAATATAAAAAGCCTCGCTTTTTTAATCCTAGCCTTATGTCTCAGTTTGCTAGTGTGGAAATATTAAGAAGGATTATCGGTCTGGCGCAATTACCATTGGATTTGACCCTACAGGAGCGGTCAGGCTTGTTGAAAGAAGCAGTACAGGTAATTAGAACGGGGGGATATTAAAAGATAACTTGTGCAAGAGTCATCCAGAATTTCAGCAAAAAACCTAAATTCGGGATGACTCTTGTTCTTTTATCGTTCCTAAGTCGTCTTTTGCGCCAATACTTCCATCACCAATTCTTTATGGCTACGGCCAATAGGCACAGAGCGACCGGAAATTTCCACTTCAGCCGCAGAAAACGAATCAATTTTATCAATAGAAACCAAGAAAGAACGATGGATACGCAAGAAGTTTTTTGCGTGCAAAATCGACTCTAATTCTCCCAATTGGTAATGGGTATTGTATTTTTTCTCAGCAGTATAGATCGTAACACTGTCTTTTAGGCTTTCAAAATATTGGATTTCGTCCAAATAAATCTTGACCGAACGCTTGTTTACCGTAAAGAAGTAGTACGGACGGATGCTAGCATTTTCGTTTACAATACCGGTGGCCGGAACAGTAGTGGATAAATGTACAGGCAGCATTAATTTTTGTACCGCAGCGTTAAAGCGCTCATATTCAATGGGTTTCAACAAGTAGTCCACTACTTGAAGGTCAAAACCATCAATACCGTACTCGTGGTAAGCAGAGGTAATAATTACCTTTGGTGGCTTACTAATGGAACGCAAAAATTCAAGCCCTGTCAATTTTGGCATATTAATATCCAAAAACATCACATCGACTTGGCGGGTACGGAGGGTTTCCCGAGCATCAAATGCATCCGAACAACATTTTACGAGGTGTAAAAAGGGGGTCTGCTCAATATATTCAGAGACAATTTCTGCTGCTAAAGGCTCGTCTTCTACAACAATGCAGTTTAATTTTTGCATCTTACAAATTAAAGTTTAAGGATTAAATATAGTGTAATTATTAGTGGTTATACTTCGACTCTGTAGGTTTTGTGCATAAAAATCGCATAACATCCTATAAATCTGTGCACAAAACCTAACGACGCTCAGTATAATATGTAATTAGCAAATTTTGAGCCATAAATTGAAATACCATAAAATAGTTAGTAATTTTTATGGAAAAAATAAAAAAAATCATTTTCACACGATAAAAAGGGGCAAAATCATTTAAAAACACTCAAAAAATAGAATTATTTTGAGTGTTTTTAATTACTAAAAATAAAACCTATAAGTGCAGCCTCGCCTTGCGCTCCAATAGAACATCGTCAGTCTCCACCCGTTCTGGGTCAGGTACGCAACAATCCACCGGGCACACCGCAGCGCATTGTGGCTCTTCGTGGAAACCTACGCACTCGGTGCATTTGTCCGGTACGATATAATAGTAATCATCAGAAACAGGACTGTTTTTTGCCGAGGCATCCACCGATGCACCTGTTTCTAAGGTATAATCGCCTTTTACAGTATTGCCATCTGCAATGGCCCACTCTACCCCACCCTCATAAATTGCATTGTTGGGGCATTCTGGTTCACAAGCGCCGCAATTGATGCACTCGTCCGTAATCATTATTGCCATAGTGTTGTCTAAATATTTCCCGCAAAGGTAAGGCAAATATTTGATTTTCGACATTTGAAAAAATACTTTACTTTCAACTAATGCTAATCTAAAAGACTCGTCGTACTTTTGGCCGTCTTTAGGACAAACATAATTAAGACTATTTATACAATTCAAATATGAACTTACACGAATATCAGGGCAAGGAATTGCTAAAATCTTATGGTGTGAAAATCCAAGAAGGGATTGTTGCCACCACTGCTGCCGAAGCCATTGCGGCCGCACACAAAATAAAGGAACTATACAATTCTGGCTGGTGCGTTGTAAAAGCACAGGTACATGCTGGTGGACGCGGTAAAGGTGGCGGTGTCAAACTCGCCAAAAGCCCCGAGCAAGCAGGAGAATTAACCGAACAAATGATCGGTATGATGCTGATTACGCCTCAGACACCACCGCAAGGTAAATTGGTACGTAAAGTATTGATTACCCAAGATGTGTTTTATCCGGGTACAAGCGAACCTAGAGAATTCTATATCAGCGTATTGATGGATCGGGCCAAATCTTGTAACGTGATTGTCTATTCCCCCGATGGCGGTATGGATATAGAAAAGGTAGCCGAAGAAACCCCAGATCGCGTTTACAGCGAATTTGTGGATCCGCTCTTGGGTTTGCGCCCTTTCCAAGCGCAAAAAATTGCTTTCAACCTCGGTTTGAGTGGTGGCGCATTGAAAGAAATGGTCGATTTTATTATGAAATTATACGCCGCATTCGTAGGTTCTGATGCGAGTATGTTCGAAATCAATCCATGCCTCAAAACTAGCGACGATCGTATTATTGCCGTAGATGCAAAAGTTGCATTAGACGAAAACGCGCTTTACCGCCACCCAGATCTTTTGGCCATGCGCGATACGGATGAGGAAGACCCCACTGACGTAGAAGCACAATCGTACGACCTTAACTATGTAAAACTAGATGGTAATGTGGGTTGTATGGTAAATGGTGCAGGTTTGGCTATGTCCACCATGGATTTGATTAAGTTATCGGGTGGCGAACCAGCCAATTTCTTGGATGTAGGCGGCACCGCCGATGCACAACGTGTTGAAAATGCTATGCGCCTGATGTTGAAAGATAGCAGCGTAAAAGCCATTTTGATCAATATTTTTGGTGGTATTGTACGTTGTGATCGCGTAGCACAGGGTGTTGTGGATGCTTATAATAAAATAGGTACCATTCCCGTGCCAATTATTGTGCGTTTGCAAGGCACAAATGCCGATTTAGGTAAAAAAATCATCGACGAATCAGGTTTGAAAGTATATGGAGCCATTGAGTTCCAAGAGGCTGCTGACTTGGTTACTAAGGTGCTCAACGCATAAAAATGTTTGGAAGACTGTGGCTAATCCCCTCTTTTCTACGCCTTCCCAATCTGTTCTTGGTCTTTTTAACACAGGCCATTCCCTATTGGTGCGTACTTCGTCCCGCCATTGTTCGGTCGGGAGGTATTCCAGTATTGGACGAGCGTAGTTTTGGGTTGCTGGCATTAGCCACAGTACTTACCACATTTGCAGGTTATTTGATTAACGACTATTTTGATCGGGATATTGATGCGATTAACCGCCCCGAAAAGGTGGTAATTGGTCGTTACCTACCCCCTGGATACGCCTTAATTGGGTATTGGGTTTTACAATTGTGCATCACCGTAATTTCCTACCAATTATTTCTACAAATGCCAAAACCACACGGGAACTGGTCTTTATGGCTATTCCCTGCGGTATCTTTTCTACTTTTCTTATACGCCTGGCAAATCAAATGCACGCCATTTGTTGGTAATTTGCTGGTAGCCTTACTCTGTGGTGTTACGCCTTTAATCATGCTGATTCCCGAAAGTCGCCCCTTGTGGTTAGCGTCTTTTTATTTCCCCCGTGATATACGCGAAGCAATGGGCATCGTTTGGATGTATGGGTTATTTGGGATGGCCACCAATTTATTTAGAGAACAAATCAAGGACTTAGAAGATGTACAGGGCGATGCCGCATGCGGCTGTAATACGACACCGGTTTTACGGGGCGTACGCGCCGCCAAGAAAACGGCAGGTATTACCGGACTAACTGTTTGTGTGCTTATGGGTATTTTGTTGGTGTTTTGGCAAGACAATATGAACCAAGAATTGCGTATTATGGCCGGTGTAATTTTCTTACTTTTCCCTGCAATGATGAGTATGTTTTTAGTATTTTCGGCTAAAGACAAACGCGATTTTTCGAGGGCTAGTTTGGCTTTAAAAATTACGATGCTGGCTGGCATATTTCTACTCCTACCCTATTGGCCCGATAATATACCAGATTGGTGGGCGCAATTATCACAAGTAAAATATTGGCTTTCCGCTACTTTTTGATAGAAAAATAGCATAAAACAAAGCCAAACCGTTGTATTATTTATATATTTGCGAATAAATTTAACAAATACTATCTCGTATGAAATTACTAACAGTACAAACACTTTTGGGGCTATTGCTATGCTCCTCTACACTCTCGTCTCAAATTACTTTTGATGGCACAATCAATGAATCCCAATGGGGAGCAGCGGCATCTACCAGCACAGGGGGGCCAACACCTGGCTTTGGTGCAGGCCATGAAATAAATGCCCTTTATGTTAATGGCGATGCCAATAATATCTACTTCGGGGTGGCTGGTAACGTTCAAAATAATAATCGAATTGTCTTGTTTTTAGACACCAAAACGGGTGGCTACAACAATGGCAACTATGGCCGTACAGGTGCGCCTCAAGGCGTTCTTAATTTCAACTCAAACATAACTTTTGATGCCGGATTTGAGGCAGATTATGCTTTGGTCATTGGCACCAACGCTGCTATGAACAATTATTTTATTGACTTATTTACCTTAGCAGGTACAGCAGCAGGCGGCGGCGGATCCAATACCTTTTTGGGCAGCCCAAATGGCACAACCATCGGCGCAGCACCCGCAAACAGTTCTCAAACGGCCGGTTTTGAAATTACCGTTTCAAAAACAGCACTTGGATACCTCTCCTCTTTTGGTGCAATAAAAGTGTTTACAATGTATATGAGTGATGGTGGTTTTTTAAGTAACCAGTTTTTAACGCCTGCTGGCAGTAGCGACGGCAACTATGGAAGTGGAGCCGTTGTTTTTGGCAGTGCTGCTCCCAACCCGGTTACGATTGCAGCATCTGCATTGCCTGTTGAATTAGTGGATATAGATGCTAGGGCAGTAAAAGAAGGTATTTTAGTATCCTGGAAGACTGCTATGGAGCGTGATAATAGCCATTTTGAAGTGGAATATAGCAATAATGGGCAAAATTGGGAAACATTAGGCCGTATTATGGGTAAAGGCAGCCCTAGCCCATATACTTATCTACACGAAACACAGGAGCGCAGCACACATTTTTATCGTTTAAAGCAAGTGGATATAGATGGTCATTTTGCCTATTCCAAAGTGGTTTCTACTACGATAAAAGGAAATACGGCATACACGCTATCTCCTAATCCAGTATTTACGGATGCTATTAATCTAAAAACGGATTCTATGGATGATGTAAATATTCAAGTATTCAATATTGCGGGTCAGTTGGTGTACGCACAGCAAAGCACCTCTGCTACTCAAGGTGTTGAAATAATTGTGGCATCCTGGCCTACTGGGGCATATTGGTTACAAATCAATCAAGAAGTGCCTGTGCAGGTATTTGTGCAACATTGATTATAGGGTTATGTTGTCCGCATCGACATAAGACCAAAGTTTAGTGTATTAAATTATTATTTCTTATTTATTTATTTTTTAATGTTCAATGCTAAATTTTAAATGTCAATTTTAAATTTTTTGGAGGAGATTCCCAGCCTCTTTGCCACCAGCACTTTAACATTTAAAATTTAGCGTTGAACATTGAACATTAAAAAAATTTTAATTATTATTTTTTAATGTTCAATGCTAAATTTTAAATGTTCAATTTTAAATTTTTTGAGGTGTGTTCCCTACACGCTACATCTTCAAAAAACACCCCACT
>JBEAVK010000412.1:0-43527 GCA_041160955.1 Bacteroidota bacterium | reverse complement strand
AATCCAAATTTTCCGTTTGCTTCGGCTTTAAAATAGAAAAAAGAATAGTTAAATTGTGGAGCAACAAAACAGCCCGCATTTACTCCATCGACAAGAAAATCAGGATCGCCTTGGCCGGGATTCAAGGCGATAATTTCAGGTAAAGCAGTGCTGCATCCTCCAATGTTCAATGCCTTATCACAGGTAGATGCCGACGGTAATACTATAGGACAAGTAACTGTGTCCACCTGAATGGAAAAAGGAGTACAATCGCCAATAGAACCGAATACAATATAATAAGTACCTGGATTTTCTAAAAAAGCAGCATCAATGGCTGGATCCTCACCACCAAAAAAAGCAGCATCATCAATAGCAATACATTGGGCGCCAATCTCTGTTGGACAAGCAGAATATACGCCTAATCCGGACTGCTCGCTAGAGCCACTTGTCGTCACTTTTATACACTCATTACCCGAAGATGTATAGGCAAACACATAGTCGTTGCCTAGCACATAATCGCTACCGCAGGGGTCAAATGTCACGGCGTCGCCTGAAAAACAATTACTCAAATTGTTGCCTGCATAAGGTAACGATGGTATTTCGCTCGGCTCGCTGCATGTTGTAATAGGAGGAGCGGTGCAAGGACTACTGGAACATGCCCAAGTCAACACAAATCCTTCATTAACAGTGAACATATCTGAAGAAAAAGCAATTGTAGCACAATTGGTAGGTACTTGTATTTCTAAATTAGTACCAGACCCATTTACGGACACTATTGCAGGGTCGCTGGTGTCATCACCTTGAATAAATCGAATGATATCGAAATTTTGCTCTGTATTATAAGTCACATTGAGGATAATACACTGGTGGAATTCCTGTGGACAAATGGTAAAACTGAGATCTTCCCCGTTTTGATAATCCCCATTAGGGCCTCCGGAATCGTATAAAGTGCCTTGGCAACTTGCTGATCCGGGTACTTGCCCCATATTGAATTCTGCTATGTATTCTTCTACACATAGTTTGAAGGTACCCGAATTAGGTGATGCAGAAGCAGAAAAGTCGTTGACACGTATATAATAGGATACACCAGGGGTCAAGCCAATTGCATCTACAGCGATGGTATTTGTACCATTTACGGCGGCGGCGCAAGTAAGCAAATCAAGGTCTGTTGGGCAATCGCCCCTGTAGATAGCTACTTGTGGGTTCTTCAAGGTGCCGTTACCACCTTGATTACCCAAAACTGAAATGGTAAAGTCAACAATATTTCCAGATACTGGCACTGTAAACACAAACCATACATCCCGCTGAACACCACCTCCATTAAAGCAAGATGGTATATTATTAGGATCAATTGTGCTTGCAGTAGCATCAATATTCGTGTATTCTGCCGGATTGGAACAATATGGCACCGCCCCAATATCAATACTGCTTATGCAATTATCGTTGGAAGGTTGTGCAAAAACTGTTGTTGCCAAAGTTAAAATGGCGAAGATGGTAAGGTGTAATCTCATGTGTATCTTATTTCGGGCGCAAATTAGTTCGACTTTTGCTAATATTCTAACTTCTTTTTCAAACATCGAATCCTTTAACAGAAAATAGATATTTTTAAGCGAGGAATCAGTCTTATATGACGTGTAATAGCATTTTTAATTCAAAAGCGTGAAAGTCTTTTAGTACTTAATAACTACCTTTACCCCTTTAAATTATTATTATAACATGAATAAAATTATTTACTTATTGCTTTTCATTGCAAATGTTGCAAATGCGCAACTTGCTGTTCCATTTTGGTCCGAAGACTTTACCAATGGCTTACCTGCTACTTGGACAACAACAGACCAATCCACTCAAAATGCAATTTGGACTTGGTGTGCCAATCCGTCCGATGACGATACTGCTCCGGGGTGTCCACCTATATGGAATGATGGTACCAACGGGCAGGTACCTTTCGCATCTACTTCTGCGGCAACTGGGTTTGTTACGGTTGATTCGGATGAATATGGGGAACTTTCCACAGATCATATTAGTCAACTTACCACAAGCGCAATCAATTGTAGCGGAAAAAATGCTGTTTATGTTAAGTTTGAGAGTTTATTGGGTACTTACACTTATGACGCCGACGATAAAGCGATCTTAAAAGTAAGTACAGATAAAATAAACTGGACTAATTTTCAGGTGTTTTCTGGTCTAACAAGATCGGTGCGCTGGTCAAATAACCCTGAAATCGCCATCATTGATATAACTTCGGTAGCTGCCAACAAGCCTACAATCTATTTACAATGGGAGTGGACGGGTAACTTTGAATATATGTGGAACCTAGATGATGTAAAAGTCTATGGCGAAAACCCAACACCTAAACATGATCTCCAACTAAGTGGTGGTTTTTACCCTGCGTCAAGTTATGCAACGCCAGCATCAGAAATCAAAACGGATACTTTTGGCTTCTTTGCCTTTGTCAGCAATAATGGTCTTAGTGACCAAAAAAATGTTAAACTAAAAGCATGGATCACCAATAGCACTGGAACCATTTTTTTTGCAGATAGCACAAATATAAATACATTACCCGCTGGTTATCAGGATTCAGTGATCGAACTTTCCAAACTTTATGCACCAGAACTACCTATTGGATTGTACAATATCAATTATGCTGTAAGTGCCGATTCAGCGGATGCTCGCATTAGTGATAACCTAAAAGTATCTGTTTTTGAAGTAACCAGTGCTGTTTTTGCGAAAGAGGATGGCCCGGAGCAATATTACCGCCCTGCTAGTATTCCAAATCAAACCAGTTGGACTGTTTGTAACTATTATAGATTTAGTAAATCAAGTGTGGAGCAATATAAGGCAGTTTCAGCCTCATTTGCTTATACTACTACAGCGAGCGATATTGAGGTGAAGGATGTAGTAGCCCCCTTATATCTGCTTCGTGTAAATGACGATATTACAGATGATCTTGTTAACTTAGACGGAACTTCACTATTTAGTTCTTTAGAATTTATTGGAACCGGTGATTTTGATGCTCCTGATTCTATCAATACGGGTGGCTCTATTCAATTTGTTCAATTAGTAGATGCCAATGGCAGCGATGGAGTTGCACTGGAGAAAGGAGGGCGTTATATCCTTGCTATTGAGTATTCGGGTGATAATCGCTTGGCTTTCCATGCTTTTAACGATGACAATAGTGTTTTGTTTAGATCTACATTAATTTATAATAACAATGAATTTTCTTCATTTGGAGATGATGTAAATGCTGTTTTGCGCCTCCAATTGGCACTAGTAAGTACTACGGATAATGTAGCACTACCTAGTTATGCAATGGAGATATTCCCTAATCCGGCTACAGATTTTGTAACGATTAATGTTAATTTGGACAAATCTAGTCCTGTTACCGTTACCATTGCCGATATTACAGGAAAGGTCATCGTTTCAGACGATCAAACTAATACGCAACAAGCATCCTTTACGTATCCATTACCTAAATTAGCAGCGGGTATATATTTGGCTCGTATTGCGACTAATGAAGGTACTTTAACTAAGCGATTTGTTGTTAAATAAATCGCCTTATAAAGCGTTTTGAAATTTAGCCCTATACATTTGTCGCAATGCAATTGTATGGGGCTAAATTTTTTATACAACCATTTTGCAAAACATTACCCTATTAACCCCTAATATAAGCGGCTAAATCAGGGTATTTTTTGATCAAACCTACTGCTTCTGCCCTGCTCAAACGAACTCCGTTGATATATGCTACGATATTTGCAGTAGTAAATCCAGCAGCAATCACATCTTTTTTTATCGCTCCTATGGCAGCCATTGTGCGTTCTGCGCCAGCCAAATAGTGGTATTCGGCACTTCCATAATCACTTTCGATTAACAAATCGGTAAATAACCCAAGGGCATCTGAGGTAAGTACTTGACGTGATACGGCCATTTCTACCCGATACAACAGACCTTTGTACTGCTCGTCCAATCGTTCTGTACCACCAGCAACCATTAATTCACTTACAACAGGGCGTTCCAATTTAAAATTCATTGGAAGATTACCCGACATGACAACAGGCACTATTTCAATTCTTTTGTTCAGGGTTTGCCCAATTGTATTAATACTGCCATTCAAATAATTGCGCGCAATCGGAAATCCTGGACCAGCACTCCGTAATAAAATTCGATCAGGCTGCACACCGCCCATTACCAATGATTTTCCTATGATTTCGCCTTTTTTTATACAAGAATACAAATCAAATTTCAACGGCCCCGACTCGTCACTGTGTATGGTTACCATAAGTTTTACTTCCGGAAACTTCTTTGCCATTCCAATAGCCGTCTTTAACAATGCATTATTATCATCGCTTAATACATCCCTATCATTCGTATAATAGAGGGCTGCAAGTTTGATTTCGGGCATTTTGTCGTCATTTTCAATCGTTTTTACTTGCTCAAACATGGCAAATGCCATTCGCTGCGCGGGCATACTAACGGGTTCTTTAAAGTAAGCGTAATACAAATCATATCCGCCAAAATTATCCATCAACCGATTTGAGGCAAAACTGGCTGTCGTCCCATCCATTGATAATCTTAACCAAGCATCATCGCCTGGCGAATTGATTCCGATACCCAATGTTACAGGTATCGTCCACTGCCGCTGGTCCAACAAAAAAGTAGATTTCCAAATATCAAACCCACCTATGCCTTGTGGTTTATTACTACTAAAATAAAGTGTAGTCCCATCAAGGGCTAAAAAAGGGGTAGTTTCATCGTAATTGGAATTGATTTCTGGTCCGAGGTTGATAGCCGTTGCCCATACTCCGTTAAAACGACGGCTGGCCCATAAGTCCAAACCTCCAAATCCCCCTGCCCTCCTGCTTGCAAACAAAACAACTGAATCATTACAATAAAAAGGTGCTTGATCGCCGTCGAAAGCATTTATCGCCCCCTCAAAAGGTTTAGGCGCGGAAATGTATTCGTCTTTTAAACCAGAGGTATCGGTAAAGATTTCGCCAGCATACAAGGTAAATCCTCTAAAATAATGTAATACTTTACCGTTATCTGTAAAATCCAGTGCTACTTCGTAACGGGAGGTATTTTGCAAACTGCTAAAAGGTTGAGGAATGTCCCATCCGGTTGGCTGTCGTTGAGAGACGTACATATCACTACAATAATGGCCTGTATTATTGTCTTCAAAGCCTTCATCGTTCCTTTTTCCACCAACTGCATTTGAGCGGTTGGAAGAAAAATAAATACGGTTATTATGGTTGACGGAGGGTAACGCAGCAAACTCATCTTCTGGTGAATTGATTTTATCTCCAAGATTTTCAATTAATGCAATATCTTCATTTGTAGTCGCTTTTATCCCACTCACACAGCGTAAAATATTATCTTTGGCATTTTCTCGCAATACATAATCAGCACCAACTCTGCGCAAAAAATGCTTATAAGACTCAATTGCTTGCTCCCATTCCATCAATCCATGTTGTGTCCGTGCTAAAATAAACCAGTCCATTGGATCATTACTTTTACCTTGGCCAGTAACATAAGTCAAGTATTGTTTGGCCTGATCGGGCAAGTGTAATTGGTACGCAGATTGCCCAATTTTAGATAAAACGCTTAAATCTCCGGGTTTTACTTGTTGATATTGCGTCAGTTTATCCAACGCCTCCGCCCACCGATGGTCTGAAAACGCTTTTTCACCATCTGATTTGAGTACAGCGGGTTTTTGAGCATTCACTGCACAACAATGGAGGAGCAAGAATAGAATAATCGATATTTTTCGCATAAGATCTTTTTATTCGCCAATAAGAGCCTGAATTAATACATCAGTGACCAATAGGCCAAATTTGGTTTGCTGTATCTCAAACAGCGCATTTTCTAATGCCAGTTGCGATTCCCTGACTTCCAATGCATTGGATTGGCCTAGCCGGAAACGCTCCAATGCGATTTTTTGTTGCTCGCGTGAAAAGGACAAAGTTTCGGTGTCCAAAACCAAGGCGCGACGTAATGATAACGACCGTCCGACGAGTTGGAGTGCTTCTTGTTTCAAATTTTGCTGTAATGCGGCTATTTGCAACCCCGTATTCTCAACTTGTACTTGCGCTATTTCTTCTTGCCGTTTCAGATTTCCGCCAGTATATAATGGCATGGTCATATTAATACCAAAAGTGGGGCCATGTTGCATACTAAATAGCGAGAAACCCGTAGTGTTATCGTTGCGTTGAAAAGCATAAGCACCTGAGAGTCCTATTTGGGGCAATACGGAAGCCTTTATCTGTTTGGCATTTATTTTACTAATCGTTTGTAGTTTTACTAGTGCATTAAGACTGGGATTTTTTTCTTCTATTTGTTTCAAAATCAAATTAGTGTTCAACGAGTCCGGTAGTTTATCCGTTACTTTACTGGTTTCAAATGTAGTTTCAGTAGGTCTTGCCAATCGAGTATTCAAACTTATTTTTGCATTTGAAATAGCATTTTCGGTAAGTATTCTGTCTTTTTTTCGGTCGTTAATATCTATTTGTGCCTGTAAAACATCTACTTTATTTCCGAACCCAAAATTGAGTCGATCGGTAGCCAACTTGAGTCTTTCGTTCAATAGCACGATAAGTTCATCTGTATTATTCAAGACTTGCGCAAGTCGTGCTATTTCTAGCCAATCTATGGCCACCAACATAGCAGTTTCTTGTATTCTAGCATTGAGTTGTACGATACCTAACTCATCCAATGTTGCCAGTCTGTCTTTTTCCATCCAAGCACGTTTACCATCATAGAGTGTCCAACTTGCAGCGATATTAGTATTAAAACTATTAAAAATACCCAATGGTCGCCGTATTTCAGTGCCATTTGCTAGTTTTTGTTGGAAATTCACAGCAGTTATATTATCGCCTGCATTTAAGGCAACCAAAGGCAAAAGCCCTGCGTTAGCCCTTGTATTGTTCAAATGAGCGATTTCGGCATCATTTTTTGCAATTTTTATTCCATAGTTTTGCTCTAGCGCTATGCTAATAGCACCTTCTAAGGAGAGGGTATCTTGCGCACAAAGGCAAGAAAAACAAAAACAAAAAAGGAGTATTAATAATTTATTCATGTCAATTAAAGGGAATAACTAAATACAAAACAGGATACCATTCCTTATTTTCCGGGGTTTTCGTCTAAGGGCATATTAGCCTTAGGGAGCGAATCAATTGGACTTTCTTTCATTTTTACCATTGGGACAGCAGCCAATGCATTCTTGACGAGGTTTGCATTTTTCATACGGTCTTCTACGGCTTTTCTTTCCGGTAAAATATACCCCCTCAAGTATTTTTCAATCATCAAACTTGCAATTGGTGCTGCATAAGAAGCCCCCCAGCCAGCGTTTTCGACATAAACGGCAATGGCAATTTTGGGATTGTCTTTGGGCGCAAAGGCAAAAAATACGCTATGATCTTCCCCGTGTGGATTTTGGCTGGTACCTGTTTTACCACAAACTTGAAAATCGGGAATTGCAGCAATCCGTGCGGTACCGCGAATGACACATTGCGCCATACCTTCTATTACAATTTCGCAATTTTGAGGAGAGATACCAGTTTCATTTAAAACCAAATATTCTGCTGGTATTGGCGTTCCGTCTTTGAAGGATTTGGCTAAATGAGGAATATACCATTTGCCTCTATTCGCGATAAGTGCAGCAATATTGGCCATTTGAATGGTGGTTAATTGCAATTCGCCTTGTCCAATACCCATCGACATAATGGTTGGTGAACGCCACCCACCAAGTCTTTTAGGGTAAATCCTATCATAATACGCAGATGTTGGCAAATTACCCGGATTCTCATTGGGATAGTCAATTCCAAGTTTTTTTCCTAATCCCATTCGACTTGCATAAGAGTTGAATAAATCTAGCCCTTGTCCTGCATTACTAAATCCTAATTTATCAATAATATTACGAAATTCGCTGAAATAATAAGTATTACAAGAATTAGCCAAGCCATCTACCACATTACCTACACCTGGATGGTTGTGGCATTTGTAAAGGCGACCTGCATAAAAATAACCACCATTACAACCATAGCCTCTTTCGGGGTTGAGTGTTCCCTCCTGAAGCCCTATCATGGTAACAATTGTTTTAAAGATAGAACCCGGAGGATATTTGGCCATTACAGTGCGATCAAAAAAGGGTTTTAGTGGGTCATTCAGTAATTGGCTAAATATTTGACCGCGTGTTTGGGTCATCATCAACAGGTTGGGGTCGTATGCAGGCGCGCTGAGCATGGCCAATATTTCACCTGTTTTAGGTTCTATCGCCACAATACTACCCGTTTTGTTTTGCATCAACATTTCTCCGTAGGCTTGCAAATCAATATCAATAGTGGAGATCATGTCGTGTCCAGAATTTGGGAAAGTATCCCTTTTTCCTTCTTGGAACGGCCCTACAATACGGCCTAGATTATCTTTAAGCAAAAAACTTACCCCCTTGTCCCCCTTTAAAAAGGTTTCATATTCCGACTCAATACCGGCAGCACCGATATAATCGCCCGAGGCATAAGACTTATCGCGGTTAATGTCTCTATTATCAACCTCATTAATATATCCAAGAAGATGAGCACCTACGCTGTATGGATAACGACGAATATTACGAATTTGGACAAAAAAACCAGGAAATTCATATAAATTCTCTTGTAATCGAGCGTAAGTCTGTGTCGGTATTTTTTTTAGAAATACAAATGGTACACTTTTGGAATACCGACCGCTGCTCCAATCTTTTCGTAAATTAATTTTGAACTCTTCTTTGGTAATCCCCAGCATTTGGCAGAAGCGGGTAGTATCCATTTTGCGATCAATCTGGCTATATGTAACCATCAAATCGTACATCGCATTGTTGTTTACGATCAACTTATTATTTCTATCAAAAACCAAACCGCGCGACGGATAGGCTGTCATGCGATGGATAGCGGTTGCATCTGCTGCGCGTTGGTAAGAACGATCAAATACTTGCAATTGAAATGCCCTAAAAACTAAAGCAGCGGCGGCCAAAATGACCACAATTTGAATGTCTCTTTGCCTTTTGAACGTATCTAACATATTATTTTGTTCTGAAAAGACTCATATAAATACCTGTCATAGCCAAAGAGGCCAATAAGGCGATAATTGTTTTTAGGGAAATAGAACCGAAATAGACCAATGTAAATTCACTTACCGCAAAATACCAAAATAAATGTGCGAAAAAATAGACAGATGCTATTTGCAAAAAGGTTTGCCAACCTATATGGTGTGGTGAAGGAATGGGGTCTTTCCCCGAAAAGCCACCTTTCGGTTCAAAAGTGGACAATATAATTGGTCTGCAAAATGCCGAAAAAGCCGAAGCACTCGCATGTACACCCGGGCTATTATGTGCAACATCCACCATTACCCCCATCAATGTTCCCAATAGTATGGCGGCAGAAGTTGGCAGCATAATAGGTAACAACAAGACAAACAGAGGGTAAATTAATACGTTAAAATATGACCCTATGGCTTTTGATACTTGCAAAAAAACCAATACTTGCGCAATATATAACCCAATAAAGCGCCAAAGATTTGCCAGTACAACGTTATTCATTAATTATTTTTGATTGAAGACTGTCTAAGGTCGGTGCAAAAAGTTTGTTAACGATATAAACAACATCTACTTGCCCCGGGTTTTGAGACAACTTTACCTTAATACTGTAAAAATTACTGCCTTGTGGAAGTGTTTTTTCGGCCACGACCCCAATCATATACCGACCGGGAAACATACTGGAAAAACCACTAGTCATTACTGTATCTCCTATTTGGGGTTCTATATCTTTGGCGATATCATTCAACTGCATCGTAGTATAATCTCCACCTGTCCATACCAATGAACCCAACTGACCTTTCAGTAGAGCAGAAATTTTTACTTGTTTATGTAAAACGGACATAGCCAAACAATAATGCTTGTCCACATGCCGAACAATACCAACAATACCAGAAGATGAAATTACGGCTGAATTACGCACAATTCCATCTTCCGAGCCACGGTTCAATGCGACCCAGTTATTTGCTTTATCTATGGTAGTGGATACGACTGTGGCTGGAATTATACTAAAAAGCGGCTTTTTGCTACTATTGGGGAGCGAATCAAGCGGTTTTGAATAGGTGGTATCAAATAGGGTTACCTGATACGTATTCCGATTGAGCAGTTCTGCGCGCAATGCAGCATTCTCCCACGACAAACTGTCAACCACTTGAGGCAGTTGACTAAAACGCGCCAACTTACGGCGCTGATCGAGCAAATTACCTGCTGCGATGCCGTAAGTAGTGTCCCATACCAAGCCTTGCTTTGTATTGAAATTAACAATCATGTAAAAGCAGACTGCCTCAACAAGTACTAAGGTAATAAATCCCCCGTTCTGGAAGAGCAACTGCAATAGAGCACGCATATTTTATACGCTTTTCCGGTCAATCAAAAAGGAATATTTACCAGGATTGCGCAGAACCATGCCTGTTCCGCGTACAACTGCGCGCAATGGATCATCGGCCAAATGTACATTTAATTTGGTTTTACCTTCTAGGCGTTTGTCCAAACCACGCAGTAAGGCACCTCCACCAGTAAGATAAAGACCCGTCTTAAATATGTCAGAAGCCAATTCAGGAGGAGTTTGTTCTAGTGCGCGCAATACAGCATCTTCCACCTTGCTCACGCTTTTATCGATAGCATAAGCTACTTCTTGATAGCCTACTTTAATTTGCTTTGGAATGCCCGTCATCAAGTCGCGGCCATTTACAGCATAATCTTCGGGTGGATTTTCTAGGTCATGCAATGCAGAGCCCACGTGAATTTTCACTTGTTCTGCGGTACGCTCACCAATAAGCATATTATGTTCGCGCTTCATGTATGCCATAATATCGTTTGTCAATTCGTCTCCGGCTATTCGGATAGACTGGTCACAAACGATACCAGAAAGTGCAATAACAGCAATTTCTGTGGTACCACCACCGATATCGATAATCATATTACCAATAGGTTCTTCTACATTAAGACCAATACCCAATGCAGCGGCCATAGGCTCATGGATCAAATAGGTTTCTTTTGAATCAACGTGATCCGCAGAGTCAAAAACAGCGCGTTTTTCTACCTCTGTAATACCACTTGGGATACAGATCACCATTTTGAGGTGATTAAAAAGGCTACTACGGCGTCCTACCATATTAATCATACCTTCAATCATGGCTTCTGCAGCCTGAAAGTCGGCAATCACTCCATCTTTAAGTGGTCGGATTGTTTTGATGTTTTCGTGGGTCTTTTCGTGCATTTGCATTGCCTTCAAGCCGACTGCGATTGTTTGTCCTGTTCGGCGATCTACGGCAACGATAGAAGGTTCATCCACTACCACCTGGTCGTTCATCATAATAAGGGTATTTGCGGTACCCAAGTCGATGGCCAATTCCTGCTTAAAAAATTTAAAGAAACTCAAAGTATATATTCAAAAATTAAAGGGTAATCAAAATCTGATTTCTCAAGCAATTCAATTAAAAAATCGCGCAAAAGTACGTATTTTTTTATCCAATTAGTATAAAATATTGTAGCAAATATTTTATTTTTTTTAGGAAAGGGGGCTTATTCCATCTCTAAAAGCAATTGTCCTTTTTCGACAGCGGTGCCTTTTTCGACTTGAATGCTTTTAACTACACCATCAAAAGCGGCTTTGATTACATTTTCCATTTTCATCGCCTCAAGAATAATTAATGTATCGCCTTTTTGGACAGCATGGCCGGGCGTTACTGCAATTCCGATCACTAAACCTGGCATGGGTGCTTTAATCGTATTTTGTTTTTGTGTAGTAACAACATTTAACCCCATTTGCTGAATTAGCCTTTCGTAATAGTCTGTGATATGAACCTTAAACCGATGGCCGTTTACATCCAATTCAAAAAATCGTTGTGCATAATTGGCTTCGATGACCTGAATTTGATAAGAATGGCCATTTTCAAGTGCATGAAAAGCATTTTCTCCATTGGAGATAATATCGAGTGCCCGTGCTTGATCGGGTGTGATTTCGAATTGAAAACGGTCGTTAACCTGAATATTGAATGGTTCTTTCATTAGAATACTCTACAACTTAAAACAGTAATATCATCGGGATAAGGCTCATCGCCTTTAAATTGGTCAACAAAATGCAAGAGTTTTTCATTGATGACTTTAGCGGGTAAATGGGCGTGTTCTTTCAAAAACTCCAATAAAATTTCATCGCTTAAATCTTCACCTTTTTCATTGCGGACATCCGTAAGGCCATCCGTATAGGTAAACAATAGTGCTTCGCCAGTAAGACAAACACCTCCAATTTCTAAAAAAGGCAGTTCTGGAAGCCATCCTAACACCGTAGTACCATTTTTTAAACGCACGACTTCACCACCCATAATTAAGAAGGGAGGCGTATGGCCAGCATTTACATAATGTAGTGTACGGGTATCTACATCGTATTTACCAAGGAACAAAGTAATAAAACGGTCGCCCTCTGTTACGCGGTGAACGGCGGCGTTCATTTCATTTACAATCTCCTCCAATGTCGGCCTTCTAGGTACCAAAGCATGGAATGTGGCTTGAAAATTAGCCATTAATAAGGCCGCGGACACACCTTTGCCCGTAATATCGGCAATACAAAACGCGACTTTACCATCTGAAAATTCTACAACATCGTAATAATCACCACCTACCGCAAAGTGTGGCTTGTAAATGCTGCTCATTTCATAAGCATCGCACTGAGGTAAACGCCTAGGCACCAGTGCTTTTTGGATCTCTGCAGCCAATTCTACCTCGCGATTAAAAATACGTTGGTTGAATTGCTCCTTAAACATCCGCTTATTTTCAATGGCCACTGCTACTACATTGGTTACTGCCGTAACAAAGTCAAGTTGTGCTACCACATCGTCACTTTGTTTAAATCCAGCCATAAAAAGGTAGGCAAGTGGCGTATTCTTGTGCATTACTTGTAAACCATACTCGAATTGGTCAATAAATTCGTGTTTGCCCTGCTGTAACTTACGCGTTCCTGTTCCGTGGGTGGCCATGATTGGGCTGAGTATTTCGGAATCAAAAAAACTATTATTAGCACCCAGTGTTGACACAATTTTCCATTCATTCCCTTCTCTGAACAGTAATGAAAAGCGGCTAATCTGCATTTCGAAATTGAGGTACCGCCCAAGCATTTCAAATAGATCAACCGCACCAACGTTTTCGTTGATGGCCTGGGTGACCGACATCAAACCCTTCAATTGAAAGACCTGTCGCCCTATTTTATTTTCCAATGCCTGGATTCGGGCGAGGACATTCCTCATATCGTCAAAATCTGTCATAATGCAAAATCGGGGTGCAAAGTACATAGAATTATCACACCAATAGTTGAGTTTTTTTATTCCAAGATGTTTTCTGCTATAATATTTAATTTTTGAGAAAAAATACCGACATTTGCGCCCGATTTTTTAAGGCATCTTAAATGGCCTAATAACATTAAAATTATGGAAGAAGTCAATAAATTATTTAGCGATGGCGAATCAGCCATGAAAAAGGCGATGGAACACCTCGACCACGAACTGGTCAAATTGCGCACAGGCAAAGCGTCAACCAATTTATTATCCGATTTAATGGTGGACTATTATGGTGCCCCTACCCCACTTTCTCAGATCGCCAATATCCAAATCAGCGATGCGCGTACGATTGTGGTACAACCATGGGAGCGCACCATGGTAGGCCCTATCGAGCGGGCCATTATCAATTCTAATATGGGCATTACCCCGATGAATGACGGTGAAATAGTACGTCTGTCTATTCCACCCTTAACGGAAGAACGCCGTAGAGATTTAACCAAAAAAGCCCGCGGTGTAGGCGAAGAGACAAAAGTTGCTGTTCGCAATATTCGCCATAAAGTATTGGACGGTATCAAAAAAGCCGTAAAAGACGGTTTGGCCGAAGATATGGGCAAACGTAAAGAGAGTGAAATTCAAGAAATGGTTAATAAGTACGTTGCCATGGTTGATAAAGTACTTGAAATTAAAGAAAAGGAGATTATGACCGTTTAAGGTGAAATCACTTGGACGCAATGATCTCAAAATATAAAAGAATTATGAATTTAGAAAAATATGTCGTGGTGTCGGGCATTCCTGGCGTTCACAAATTAGTATCTACGCGCAGCAATGGTTTAATCATTGAAGACCGTAATGAGGACAGGACTCGCTTTGTGGCTGTCCGTCAAAACCCTGTAACACCACTGGGTACTATTGGTATCTATGTGGATAACGATGAAGGTGGCGATACCATTTCGTTGGGTGAAGTATTTTTAAAAATGGAGGCTGCGTTGGAAGCAAACCCTTTGCCCGATGCCTCTAAAGCGAATAGCGCTGAAATGCGCGCCTATTTTACTGCGGTATTGCCCGAACACGATCAAGACCGTGTGCATGCCAATGATATTAAGAAGTGTATAAAATGGTTCGCCTTTATGCACAGCCATAATATGATAGAGGAGGCGAAAAAGGCGACCGAAGCACCTGTTGATGCTGCAACAGAAGCCGAATTACCCGCAGACACTGCTATCGCAACCGAAGCAGAAAGCAAATAAACCCTTAGTAAAATGTATAAAGGTAAAAAAGTAGTGGTGGTGCTGCCTGCGTATAATGCAGCAAAAACATTGGAAAAAACCTATAAAGAAATCCCTTTTGACCTAGTGGACGAAGTGATTCTCTGTGATGATAACAGCAAGGATAACACCGCCGAATTGGCGAAGTCTTTGGGTATCAACCATGTTATTGTGCACGAAAAAAACAAGGGATATGGCGGCAACCAAAAATCTTTGTACAATAAAGCACTAGAAATAAAAGGGGATATTGTTATTATGTTACACCCGGATTATCAATACACCCCATTGTTGATACCATCTATGGTTAATATCATTGGTGAGGGCCTGTATCCGGTGGTATTAGGGTCGCGTATATTGGGTATGGGCGCGCTTAAAGGTGGTATGCCCATGTACAAATATATTGCCAACCGATTTCTTACTTTCACTCAGAATGTATTGATTAACTACAAGTTGTCGGAATACCATACAGGGTATCGCTCCTTTAGTAAAGAGGTATTGGAAGCCATAAACTACAATACTAATTCTGACGATTTTGTCTTTGATAATGAAATGCTATCTCAGATTGTTTATGCTGGTTTTGATATCGGGGAAGTAACTTGCCCTACTAAGTATTTCGAAGAAGCATCCAGTATCAACTTTAGTAGAAGCATGAAATATGGTATAGGCGTATTACGCGTTTCTGTTGGTCATTTTTTCCAACGTTTAGGTGTTGTAAACTTGGCTATGTACAAGAAAAAATAAAAACTTAGCCACAAATATTTTTAGCCACAAATTGCACAAATCAACACAAATTTTGTGTAAAAAATTTTGCAATTTGTGGCATTCCCTAAGTTTTTAGAGAAAAAACAAAAAAGATCGCCCACAGACTTGTAAAAGTGTGTGGGCGATCTTTTTTCTAGACAAGTAGTACAAATAGGCCGAAACCTCAACAAGTTAATCAACTATCATTTTTTGAGTAAAACGCTGCTGTATTATTACCTTATTACTAATGTAGAACAATAGAATTCATCAATTCTTCAATCTCCTCTAGTTCAATAGGAATATTAGTAAACATATCAATTGGCCCTTCATCGGTTACTAAAATATCATTTTCCAACCGAATGCCAATACCTTCTTCGGGGATGTAAATACCTGGTTCACAAGTAAATACCATGCCTGCACGAAATGGATCGTAGCGGTGGCTAAGGTCGTGCACATCCAAGCCCATGTGGTGACTAGTACCGTGCATAAAGTATTTTTTATAAGCGGGCCAATCGGGATTTTGATCTTCAATGTCCTTTTTACTAATTAGACCCAAGTTTAACAATTCACTTTGCATATACAGCCCCACTTCTTTATTGTACTCTTCCAATATGGTACCGGGAACGAGCATGTTTCGCGCTTCTTTCAAGGTGCGCAATACAGCATTATAGACGGCGCGTTGGCGATTGGAGAAACGACCGTTTACGGGAATGGTTCTGGTAAGGTCGGCGGCATAATTGGCGTATTCACTACCAAAATCCATCAATAGCAGATCACCATCTTTACATTCTTTGTCATTCTCAACATAGTGCAAAACACATGCGCTTTTACCCGATGCGATAATGGGGGTATAAGCATGCCCTGTGGCCCTGTTTCGGAGAAATTCGTGGGTTATTTCGGCTTCTACTTCGTATTCCCAAACACCGGGCTGTACAAATTTCAGCACTCGATCAAATGCTTTTTGAGTAATATCAATAGAGTGTTGAATCGTTGCAATTTCCCAAGTATTCTTAATCGCTTGTAGTTTTTTTAGGATAGGTTGGCTACGATAAATAGTATGCCCGGGGTAGGTAGCGCGTATAAATTTGGCGTACCGTTGGTCACACGATTCCACTGGTGTAATAAACTTATCGTGCTCGTTAAAGTTGAGATAAATTCCTGTGGATAAGTTAATGAGTTCACGCATAATGACCTCGCCTTCATCCAAGAAATATACTTTTTGAATACCCGAAACGGCTCTTGCCTCTTCCTTCGTATATTTATGGCCGTCCCAAACAGCGATATGTTCGTTGGTACGCTTGATAAAAAGCACTTCCTCATGTTTGTCTTTTGGGCATGCTGGAAACAAAAACAAGATGGATTCCTCTTGATCGATACCCGAAAGCCAAAAAAGTCCAGTGTTTTGTCGGAATGGAAAACAGGTGTCGCCAGAGCGCGGCATCATATCATTGGAATTAAAAACAGCAACTGTACCGGGCAGCAATTCGTTTGTAAATCTACGGCGGTTATGTTGGAATAATTCGAGGTTAAGTGCTTTATACTTCATGTAATAAATACAAAAATTAATAAATTAGAATTAGGTAGTGGGCTGAGTGATGGCGTGGTGATGTCCTTAAAACTATACCCTATCATCAGGATGCCCCGATGGATTAGTAAAATCTCTTTGATCGGAATCGCCCTCCGCAGAAGCATTCACAAGTGCTAGGCTGTTTTGAAGGTTAGAAATTTCTACTCGCGAGGTTTCTAATTGTAGTTTAAGGGCATTGCGTTCTTCTTCCAACTGAGCAGATCTCGTTTCGAGGGACTGAATTTGATTGAGCATACCGGAGAAATCGCGTTGCAATCTTTTCCAGCCTTGCACTTCTTCATGTAAACGAGTAATTTCTGCACCGAACTGCTGATCGCGCAGGCGCAAGAAGCGGATATTCTCTTCGAGCAGCATAATTTTTTCGGAGGAATGCGCGGCTTCTGCTTGTGCTTTTTCTAGTTTTAAAGATTCAGCATCACGCACTGATTGGCGTGTGGCATTTTCTATTTCTAGCAATTGCAATTGCTGTCGGAGGTGCGCTGACTCCAAAGATAGGCGTTTCATTTCAGCGGTTTTTTGGTCGTGCTGGTTCTTCAATTGACCATACAAATGCGCAACCGAATTGCGTTCTTGCTCGCTCTGTTCATAAGCCTGCATGATGGCACGTTCGCGCCAATTAGCACGTAGCGACCAACCTAAAATGATACCGATGACAGTCGCAATCGTCCAAATAAGCCAGTATAGAACTGGGTCTTGAGTTAAGGCTTCCATGCGTATTGGATTAATTTTGTGACAAAAGTAATAATGTATTTGCAAAAAACGCGCCTTTTTTTATTAGATTCAATAAGTTAGGCGTTTATTTGTGCTTGCGAAGCCATTCTAAAGCAAGCATTTGGCATATTTAACATTCAACAAACACAACAATTAACATTGATATATTTGCGATATTTGGTCAAAAAGCACTTGTTTTTATTGTTTTTACTCGTTTTTTTACAAAATCAGGTCTTCTCACAAACCAACAAGGATTCACTTAATTTTTTTTTTATAAAAATAGATTCAATTACCGTTGAGGGTAATAAAATAACACGTAAACCGCTCATTCTCCGTGAATTGGGCTTTCGGGTAGGCGATTCCATACCTGCTCAAGACCTCGAAAAAACGCTGGCAGGCGGCCGTAATCGCATAGTCAATCTAGCCATTTTTAATGACGTAAATTTAGGAACAAGTAACGGTAGTTCGCCCAATCATATTATAGTACATATCAAGGTAAGAGAATCATGGTACTGGTTTCCTTCCCCTGTATTTGAATTGGTAGATCGAAATTTTAATGTTTGGTGGAAAGAGTTTAACCGATCGCTCAAGCGCACCAATTATGGCGGCGATTATACGCAATATAATGTAACTGGCCACGCCGATGTAATCAACCTTACTGCAACTGCGGGATATAACCAACGATTTAGTGTAAGATATAGAACGCCTACAATAAACAAAAAACAAACGATCGGTATTCAATTTGCGGCTACTTATTCGAGGACCAGAGAAGTAGCCGTTACTACCCTAGACAATAAATTGGTGTTCTTTTCTGATCCTGATTTTTATGCTATTCGCCGATTTATTGGAGAAATTAGTGTTACTTGGCGCCCTGCACTGTTTTATACACATAGTTTTTTATTGGAACACAGAAATACTACCATTGCTGATACCATTGCAAATGAAATTAATCCATTTTTCTTTGGCGCAACTGGTGTTACCCAACAACGACATAATAGTTTTGTGTATTCGTATTCGTATGATAACCGCGATATTAGAGCGTATCCGATGCATGGCTGGAACGTTCTTTTTGAGGCACGCCAAAATGGACTACTCCCCTCAGACGATCTACATTTGACGAGACTTCGCTTGGAAGTGAGTAAATATTTCACCCTAAGTAAAAGATTTAGTCTTGAAACAGCGGTAAGGGGGCGATATAGTTTACCCCGTTCGCGACCTCCATACTTTAATAATAGCTCTTTGGGCTACGGCGGCGACTTGGTGCGTGGTTACGAGTATTTTGTGATGGATGGACTTGATTTAGGTGTATTTAAAACATCGTTTCGGACACGTTTTTTTGACAGAAATATACATTATCCTAAAATAGTTAAAAAATACTGTGCCCGCTGTAAGTCCATAGAAACACAAGCCTATCTCAGTGTTCAAAATGATATTGGCTATGCAAAAGATCCTTGGTATGGCGATAATAATGCATTAACCAATAGATTTTTATATGCCTATGGACTTGGATTGGACTTGGTGTTTTACAAACGTATTCCAATGCAAGTGGCTTGGATGAATACAGTGACGGGACAAAGTGGAATTTATGTCAGAACTAAATTGTAATTTAGTTAATTAAGTATTACCTTTGTGGTATGAAACCACGTTTTCAATATACCATTATCTGTTTATGGGCTTTCTCCTTATTGTTCTCGACTGTAGGGGTTCGGCTTTATTCGGTATATTGCTATTGCTTAGATCATACGACCTATTCCTTATTTAATAATGATAATCAATTGGTTGCAACATTTTCAGATGATATAGAATGCTGTTCATTAATTAAAGAAATGTCATCAAAATCCTGCTGTTCATCTGCGCCGAGTATTGACACATACGCCACCTCAAAAATCAATTTTTCTGATCCGGGGTGTATGAAAACCTCCTCAACACAATTGGTACTTGGTGCTGATTTGAATGATGCACCTGCACTGATAAAAAATGTAAAAATTGCGCTTCCTGTTGCGATACCACTGCCTTCAATTCCAGTTTATACCCTAAATATTTCCCTATTAAGTATCCCAGACCATACTGTACCACCTGAGCCGCCACCTTGCCTTAGTGGTCGTTCTATTTGTTTATTACACGAGATTGCTAGGTGTTAGGGCTTTATGAATTTGATTTTTGCCACAGTAGTCGTTATTAGAACTATTTGTGCGTTATCCAGTTTCATTTTACACGTTGTCCATTTCATTTATTGGCACGTCTCATTCCTAACAACACAAAAAAATGTATAAAAATATAGCATTAAAGGCATTATTTGTCTTTATTTTATCTAATTTAGCAAACCTTACAATTGCTCAAAAAGCCACTATTTTTGGTATTGTCACCAACGAAAAAGATGAACTTCTTACAGGTGCTTCGGTGTATTGGAAGGATCGTAAAAACGGTACCAACACCGATATAGAAGGCGCGTTTAGGTTGCCAGCACGTTCCAAGCCCGACTCTTTAGTGGTGCAATACGTAGGTTATAATGTGGTTACCATTGAAGTGTTGCCGGGGGAAGATAGTCTTTGGGTAGTAATACAGGGCATTACAACATTGCAGGGTGTTGATATAACCGAACAGGTTTTTGGCAATTCGGTAAGTACCCTTGACCCGCGCAATATAGAAAGTATCAATGGGCGGGAATTGAAAAAAGCGCCTTGTTGTAATTTGTCTGAAAGTTTTGAAACCAATGGTACGGTTGATTTGGCTTTCCCTAATGCCATTACTGGGGTAAAAGAAATCCAAATGCTCGGTTTGCGCGGTATTTATAGTCAGTTTTTGCTAGAAAACAGACCTACTTTAAATGGGATTGCTACGCCGTTTGCATTTGAAATGGTGCCAGGATCTTGGCTAAGTGGTATTCTTTTGGCTAAAGGAGCGAGTACCGTTGTCAATGGCTTCAGTGGCATAACGGGGCAAATCAATGCAGATCTTGTAAAACCGCTCACCGATAAACCATTGTTTGTCAATCTGTTTACTTCTTCAGAAGGTCGTGGAGAAGCCAATATTCATTTGAATAAGGTTAAAAATGATAAAACCGCTAATGGTCTATTATTACACGGTTCGTTTGTTAAAAACCAATGGGATAGAAATAACGATAATTTCTATGATATGCCTAATCGGCATCAGTTAAATGCGCTGTATCGGCACCAATATCAAGGCGATAAAGTGTGCTATCAATTTAACGTACAGGCATTAACAGATCAACGTTTGAGTGGCCAAATCAAGCGAATTGAAGGGCAAAGTCGTTTTTTTGATGTCAATCAACGCAATGAACGCGTAGAAGCATGGGGAAAATTTGGATTTGAAGGTCTCGGTGGAAAACCATACCAGCAATTGGGCAATATGGCCTCCGCATCATGGCACCGTACCGATGCGAATTATGGCCCCAATATCTGGAAAGCCTCACAGCAATCGGTGTATTGGCAAACCCTTTATCAAAGTATCATTGGGACTACCGATCATAAATACGTGATAGCGCCGTCTATTCAGTACGATGATATTAAGGAATCTGTGAATGAGAGCATATTGGATCGCAAAGAATTTGTGCCAGGCGTAATGGGTGAATACACTTTCAATCGGCCTAACCTCAAATTAGGTATTCCCGATCTTACAGTAGTGGCTGGTGCTCGTTTGGATTGGAATAGCCGTTTCCAACGTTGGTTATTTACGCCCCGTGCAAGTGTCAAATACAATTTCACAACAGAAACAGTGGCGCGGTTGTCGGCCGGTAAAGGATACCGCTCACCTAATTTAATAGCCGAAAACGTAAGTCTTTTAGCCAGCAATAAAGCGTTGGAATTTGCACCCAATATGGGTATGGAATCGGCATGGAATTATGGAGTCAATTTAACGCATAACTTCAAACTGGCAGGTAAAAAGGGTTCTATTGCCGTGGATTTGTATGAAACTGATTTTCAAAATCAAATTGTGGTGGATGTAGATCAATCACCCTTGACCATTAGTTTTTATGAAACAAAAGGTAATCGGTCTTTTTCAAAGGTGGCAATGATTATGGCGCAATACAATTTTTTCAAGGGTTTTGAAGCAAAAATAAGCGCAAAATACCAAGATGTACGCACCACTTACAGCGATGGTGTATTGCGTTGGGTACCACTTACGCCGCGTTTTAGGGGTTTGGTCACTTTAGATTATACCACTCCAAATAAAAAATGGTTAATGAATGTACGGACACAATTGGTGGGGCAACAGCGTTTGCCCGATAACTCCCAAGTTCCGCATAAATTTGCCCATGATTTCCCGACGAATAGCCCTGTTTATTCGCTTTGGAACACACAAGTTACTTATGTGTTCTCCAGTAAAATGGAAATTTATATCGGCGGCGAAAACCTGACTAATTTCCAGCAACACCATGCAATAATGGCTTATGACAGACCAGAAAGCCCTTATTTTAATGGTGCGCAATTATGGGCACCGATGGGTGGAAATATTGTTTATTTAGGTGTTCGTTGGAATAGATAGAGAAAGATAGAGTACTTCAATTCAATAAGATTTGTGCATTAATGAACAACAAAATGCACAAATCTTATTGATATGCCATTTTAAAATACCGCCGCAACTAAATCTTTAATACCTTCACACTTCCACAGATAACCTTCTTAAATATCGCGTTATGACGAGGTTTTTTTTACTATTATTCCCTATCATTGTAGTGGCATGTTCCCAAAAAACTACCACTGTTACTACTGCTGCAACTCAGCCCGCAACATTAGTATCGCTTGATTCTATTGCTGCAAAGACACGCAACCACAAAGCCTTCCCCGGGTACTTTCCGTATTGGTGGGATGAAAAAACGGGCAAAATATGGTTGGAAATCAATCGCTTAGACCAAGAGTTTTTATATGTAAACTCTTTGCCAGCAGGTGTAGGCAGCAACGATATTGGTCTTGACAGAGGCCAACTTGGGGATACTCGTGTTGTTAAATTTGTGCGTAGCGGTAACAAGATATTGCTTATTCAGCCCAATTTGTCTTACCGAGCCAGTAGCACAAATGCACTTGAACGAAGATCGGTAGAAGAAGCCTTTGCGCAGTCGGTGCTATGGGGATTTACGATTGTGGCCATGGACAAAGACCGCTATTTAGTCGATTTTACCCCTTTTTTAATGCACGATGCCCGCGATGTTGTGGGTGTTTTAGCGGAAGCCAAACAGGGAAATTACACGATTGATGCAAGTCGATCGGCCATTTATTTGGAACGTACCAAAAATTTTCCCAAAAATACTGAATGGGAAGCCACCCTAACATTTACGGGAAAAGCAACAGGTGGGTATATTCGTTCGGTCACCCCTACCCCATCGGCAGTGACGGTTCGGCAGCACCATTCCTTTATTGAACTACCTGATAATCAATATAAACCGCGCCGTTTTGATCCACGCAGTGGTTATTTTGAAACCAGTTGGTACGACTACTCTGTACCCATTCATCAGCCCATCAACCAACGCTATATTGTTCGGCACAGGTTAGAGAAGAAAGACCCTACTGCAGCGATGAGCGATCCTGTTGAACCTATTATTTATTATATTGATCCTGGCGCTCCAGAACCTATCAAATCGGCATTGATGGATGGTGCGCGGTGGTGGAACCAAGCATTTGAAGCAGCAGGTTATCGCAACGCATTCATTGTGAAGGAATTACCAGCCGATGCTGATCCAATGGATGTGCGATATAATTTGGTGCAATGGGTACACCGTTCCACACGGGGATGGAGTTACGGTAGTACTGTAAGCGATCCGCGTACGGGCGAAATCATCAAAGGGCATGTTTCTCTTGGGTCGTTACGAGTTCGTCAGGATTATTTGATTGCTCAAGGCTTGAGGTCGCCATTTGACGGCGATCAAATATCGGATGAGGTTTCAGAAAAAATGGCTTTAGCGCGGTTGAGGCAACTTTCTGCACATGAGATTGGTCATACGATTGGTTTGGCGCATAATTTTGCTGCAAGTATGGACGGGAGGGCATCTGTCATGGATTATCCACATCCGTATATTACATTGGATAGCAATGGCGATCTTGATTTTTCAAAGGCTTACGATGACAAAATTGGGGAATGGGACAAACGCGCAGTTCTGTACGGATACCAAGACTTCCCTGATGGAACTGATGAATCGGTTGAATTAGATAAAATTATTCAGGAAAATATCCGCTTAGGTTTAGCGCATATCTCGGACGATGGCGCTCGCCCGGCCAATAGCGGACACCCAGATGCACATTTATGGGATAATGGGACGAGTGCGGCAGATGAACTTTTGCGATTGATGCAGGTGCGCAACGCAGGATTGAAGCGTTTTGGGGAAAAATCGATACCAAAAGGGCGCATTATGGCCGATTTGGAGCGGGTTTTGGTGCCACTGTATCTTGCTCATCGTTATCAGGTAGAAGCAGTTTCAAAAGTAATTGGGGGTGTAAATTATACTTACTCGGTCAGAGGCGACGATCAAGCAACAAATACACCTGTCTCAGAAGCAATCCAGCAAAAAGCATTGGATGTATTATTGCAAACGTTACAACCCGATTTCTTAGCATTGCCTGAAAACATTATTCGATTGATTCCGCCACAACCCATTGGTTTTGACCGCGATAGAGAGGTTTTTCAAAGTAATACAGGTGGATTTTTCGATCCATTAGCAGCAGCAACGAGTAGTATCGGTTTGAGTTTGGATATGCTGCTTATGCCAGAACGACTGAATCGGATTTCGGAACAACAAGTACGCGGCGCATTGCGGGTATTATCGGTGCATACCTTATTGCAAAAAGTACGCAGCACTATTTGGAATCGTCCAAATAACGCAACAAATATGGCTGAGGAGATAAGTAGAATCGAGCAGCAATTATACGTCAATAAATTATTGACCATATCCATGTCAGATTTGACAACACCCAGCGTAAAGGGTGCTATTTTATTGGAAATCAATACACTAGAAATAGATTTGAATAAGCGTTTAACAAATAATACAAGTATTGAAGATAGCGCAAATTGCACCTATTTATTGGCTCAAATTAAAAAATTCAGGGAAAAACCGGAGCAATTTAAGCCTGCACCTACGGTGGTAATGCCCCCCGGACAACCTATTGGATGCGATGATCACTAACATCATTAATACATAATTTTCACCATCATGGAAAAACAAATTCTCGCAGTACTTTTCATCCTTCCATTGTTTTTGCATGGGCAAAACAAATGGGAGATTAATGTAGCTGGCTACCAAAATTACGTCATTAACCCCGTAATAAGGGACAATAACAGAGGCGTATTAGGAGGTATGCTCGGCGGACATTATCATTTGCACATTAAAAAAAAGATTTTTTTTGTGACAGGGCTTGAGTTTTTACAATTTGGCTATCAAAGAAAAGGAGATTTTTCTCAATTACCTTCTGAAAATGTAAATGGTCAATATGTCCGCGATCCGTTGTTGGACGATGAATTTAAGGATCAACGTTATTTTTTCCAAATTCCATTTGAGTTGCGCGTACAGTTTCCTCAAAAAAAAGTAGCTCCTTTTATACAAGGCGGAATGATTCAAAGTTTTTTGTTAGGTTACCGATCTAAGTCGAAATTTGCTGGAAGAGAGACAAAAACATCTAAACTAACCCCATTTGACCAAAATGCGTTAGGAGCAAGGCTCTCTTTCGGGTTTGGTGTACCGCTTTCCAACCATACATCATTGACCATCGCAGCGTTTGCCTACTCGGGTATCCAATATTTTGATAATCAATTTAAATACCGCGCATTTGGCCTTAATTTGGGTTACCTTTTTGGTCGGTCATAATAGACATTATACAACGCGGCGTACCCTCATAGTCTCGTTTGACTAGAGCAGTACGCCGCAAATTGTTTGGAACGCAGTATTCTAATGTTTTACAACGCGTACCGTTTGCACTTCAGATTCGATCCGAACGCGCACAAAATACACGCCGTTAGGTAGCGTTGGAGTGTCCAAATCGGCGCTACCTCCCCTTAATGTGGTATGCTGATCTGAAATCACTTGCCCAAATGAATTCAAAATAGTGATTTGTGCAGGTATATCCTCTTGATTATCAATAGTAAGTCGAGCATTTTGTGTAAATGGGTTAGGCGCAACGGATGCCTTGAAGCCATTATTTTTGGGTATTTTTACATAATCAGAACGATCCTCCGGTTCGATGAAGAGCGCAGGCGTAGTAAATGTGGTGCTAGGCGAATACACGGAAGTGCCACTATTGCTACACGTTACTGCTACTTGCACTTCATAAGAGGTAGAGGGGAGCAAATTTTGAATCGTAACGCCTGGGAAAGGCAGCCCCGTAAAAGTGAACCAGTTAACATTATTGCCCACAGTACGTACACGTATTGAATAAGAAATAGCACCGCTTACTGTATTCCAATTAATCCGAACAGAATTCGCTAGTATATTATTCGCCGTAATATTTGCCGGAGGATCACATGATGTTCCACCGCCACCGTTACTAGTGGTCGTAAACTGGCCATTGGTATATGCAGAAGAATTACCATTGCAAATACTACGAACACGGACATTATAATCGGTTGCAGCAACTAAGCCGGTTATATCAAAACTATTCGTGTTTACGGTCGTTAATGTTCCCCAAGCACTGCTACTCGTTGTTTTCCATTGTATTTGATACGTGCTTGCGCCCGTAACAAGACTCCAGTTGACCAATCCACTTACTGTTGTGGGCGTTACGGTCATGGTAACCGGCGCGCCACAACTGCCCGATGCCGTAGTCAAAAACGAAGTGATGATATAACTTGAAAGTACGCCATTACAAACCGCAGCAACACGCACATTGTAATCGGTTGCAGCATTAAGGTTGGTTATATTATAGGTAGCAGCCGTAACGCTCACTGCCGTTCCCCACGTAGCACTAGAGGCGGTTTTCCATTGAATAGAGTATGAATTGGCTCCTGAAACTCCCGTCCATGTAGATTGCGCGCTCAGAGAAGCAGGCACTACTGCCAAATTTGTTGGTGTTCCGCAAGATGCGCCCGTCCCTGCTGTTGTAAAGGTAGAAGTCGTAAAAGCCGATTGCCCAGTAGCACATACCGTAGCAACTCGTACCTGATACGCCGTACCCGGTACAAGCGATGTGATATTATAATTGGCGCTAAAGGTTGTTTTTAAAGCAACCCAAGTACTGCTATTGGTGGCTTTCCATTGGATCCGGTAATACGCTGCACCCGTCATGGTATTCCAACTCGTCGCGGCATTATTTGTACCAGCCGTTACATTAAAATTAGTGGGTAAATTACACACCACCGATGTACCAGCGGTGCTAAACAACGCAACCGTTGGCGTAGAGGTACCATTGGCACAAGTGGATGTCAGGCGTAAATCATACGCGGTGTTAGCCACTAAATTATTGATGGTATGGGTAGTTGTGCTCAATGTTACGGCATTATTCCAAGTGGCCGAAGTCGCTAATTTCCATTCCAATGTATAGGTATTTGCACCTGGCGAACTTACCCAGTTGACCGTTGCGCTTGTTTGTGCTGGAATCGTCGTTACGGTGGGCGATGCGCCACATCCTGCTAGCGGAGCAGTGGTAAATGTACCCGTTGTAAAACCAGATGAAGTACTGCCACAAACCGTAGCAACCCGTACATTATAGATGGTTGCAGCACTCAAGCCACTAATAGCATAACTATTGGTCGTTACTACTACAGGCGTATTCCAAGTGGCACTTACGCTGGTTTTCCACTGTACATTATAGGAACTGGCATCATTTACTGCCGTCCACGATGTTTGAGCAGTCGTTGTAGTAATAGCAGTAGAAGAAATATTTGCCGGTGCTGCACAAGTAACGCCTCCTCCTCCGTTGCCCGAAGTCGTAAATGTAGTGGTAGCGAAAGCGGATGTTGCGCCATTACAAACGGTTGCCACGCGTACATTATAAGTAGTTGCAGCAGATAAGTTATTGATATTGTAACTGTTACTCGTAACCGATACTGCTGTTGCCCAAGTACTACTTGTATTAACTTTCCACTGGATATTATAGGACATGGCACTATTTACTGCATTCCAACTTGTCTGCGCCGAAGTAGAGGACGGCTGGGCAGAAAGATTGTTAGGTGCATCGCAGGTGGTACCGCCACCACCGCCACTTCCACCCGAAGCACCGGTAATAAACAATGCACCATTTCTATAATCGGAAGAATTACTACCGCATAGACTTTGAATCGTTACTTCTATTTCATCATTTGCGGGTAAACCTGTTATGATATACGGATTGGTAGGTGTATTAATGGTTGTCCAGGCACTAGTACCTACTTGACGATACCGTAGCACATAACCCGTCGCACCATTAGTTGTCCCCCACCCTATTGTTGCGCCATTTCCAGTGATATTTGTGATGGTCAAAGCGATGGGGGCATCGCAAGTGGCGGTAGGGCAACTCGCAGCAACGCAGGAGGCATTGGTCACCGCATTGCGGATAGTATTACCCGGTTGTGGACCAAAACCATTGTTGAAATTGATGCCAATTCCTGTTAAATGACAATAACTCATTATGGTACCTCCATTGGTTGGCGTTGGGCCAGGCGAACAATTGCCTTCTGCTGAAACACAATTGTCGATGGGGCCACCTTGCCAACCGCACCATTGCGTATGTCGAGACCCAAGGTTGTGCCCCATTTCGTGGGTAAACACTTCCACTGTCCATGAATAAACAGGGACGTTGCTATAAGTTGTGGTAATATCGCTAAATGCGGCTTTAAAAGAAGTGCATAATGCATTTACATAGGCAATACCGCCCAAATTATTACCACCTAAACCTACTAAATGGGCAAGATCACCATTAAATGAGGTACGAAATGACAAAAACTGATTCAGCACCGTGGCACTACTCGTGGGCGTATAAATATCTGGAGTTGTCCAAACAAAAATCTGTGACGCGATGGTGGTTATTTGCTCATTCGCATACAACGTAGCCGTTTGGTTAAACATGCCCAAAAGGTAATTCACCGTTGATTGAACTGAACTGCCTTTATCCAAAAACAATTCGTTGTCGGCTTCCATAAATACGCGAACACATTTGGTCACTTCAGGAGCACCATGTCCATGCGTTTCATGCTTGATAGATGGCGTTGCTTCCATTGTTTCTGTGGCACAACTAAATGGGTTTTCTACCGTCATTTCATTGGCGGAATACAGAATATAATGGTCGATATTATCCCGATCCGCTAAACGACCCAGTACTAATTTCCCTTTGTTATCGGTGTTGATACCGCCCATCACTTCATCTTCAAAGAAACTAATGGCCACTACCGAATGGTCATCGCCACGAACAATTCCCCTGTAATGGACTCCCGAGATGTAGGGAACAGGCGTGTTTGTGCGTTCGGTAATGATCGAAAAATCATCTGTTGTGATATCCTTACGCGTCAGATCAATAAGGATTGTAGTGCCCTGATAAGGCAATTTAAGGGTGATGTTATGAGGTTTGTTTTGGCAAATTTCGCCGAGAACAGCGTGATTTAAAGTGAGAAACTGGGCATTGGGAGCAACCTTGAGTGCTTGCTGATTTTTTTGATGGAGAATAGTAAACGGAGCAACTGTTGTGATGGCTGGATCGTCCTCAAATTGCGTATAAACGAGGTCAGCAATTGGTGAAATTTGGGAGAACACCGTACTGGTGCATAAAATAAATAGTGCTCCAAAAAGGAGACGTGTCAACGAAGGCAGTAGCATATTAAATTGGATTTAAAATGAAAAAATGGATTAAAAATAAAATTTAAAAAAAGTGCAAATTTGGGAAGGTGATTTTGTCTCTATCAAGGCATGAAGAGGGCATTTAGCGGTACTAAACAACCGATGAATAACGAAGATAGGGGCAAAATGAAACCGCCAAATTTGTGCTTTTTTTTAATTTTATTTTGTTAAAAGTCAGGATGCTGCCATGCGACGCACCTGCACTAATTTAAAAATTATAGCTACATTCGGTGGGGAACCATACCGCAGGTCGGCACTACGAAAGCCGATAATTATACGGAAGAAAAATATACAGGGATATAAAGGCGGGATCGTCCTGCTGCAGACAGTGGATCTCATGGATTAAATAAATATGGACAATTAACCCGCTGTAGTGAAAAATGTTGTGGTCGTTAAAAAAATTAACACTTACTAAATCAACTAATTACAGATAAAAAAGTGCTAAATATAGTCGATTAGAGGATTAAAATTGCTGAACACTGGGAAAAATCAAATGTTGGTCGATACAAAGTTTTTTTTCAATAAAGGATACAATAAATACAGAATTGGGATGAATCCGCGTTTTAAATACATTCAAATCAACACCATTTTTTTTATGAAACATACTATACTATCCACTGCGCTGTTCTGCTGTTGTTCGGCATTTACCCTTTATGCACAAACTGACGATATGCCCACAGTACATGGCTATTGGGAAGGATCCTGGTTGACCGACTTTTCCTATAATATTTACCTTGAAACCGATGCTAACGGAAAGGTGACTGGCGTCATTACTTGGAGCCTGAGTCGATTTGATCGGAGCACTAAAGAAATGGTAGAAAGCAATCCCAAAGAATTTGTAGAAGGCACTTATAACAATAAAACAGGTGTGCTAAATTTAAAAACCGTGAAAGAAGAAGACCCTTACGAAGAGTTAGCGCCAGGAGTTTACTATTTTAAAATGATGGAGAGCGGTGCAGAGATGAAGGGCTATACAAACGGTTATTCAGCATCCGACAAAATCCCTATTACGATGTCACGAATGCGGACTTAAAATATAATTTACACATCTTGTTCTATCTGCTTGTCCCCACTAAACCTTTTTCAAAAAAAGCACGCAACGTAGTATTTAATTGTTCCGGAGCAAGAACAACCACCTCATTGCCATAACTGGCCAATTTTCGGATCAATTCAATTGTTAGGCAAACTTTAAACCCAACGACAACACTACCATCAGGTCGTTCTTCCACCAATTGATAAGGATGGAATGGCCTCGATATAAAATAGCGTGCTTGCAAAGGCGTAAATAATAATCGTACTTCTTGCGCCTGTTCAATCGGCTCGGTGTGCATACCATATATATGTTGAAAATACTGGTCAGGGTTAAAATTCGGTTGGTCAAAGATATGTTTGGTTAGTTCCGGTTTTGAGGTAATACGATCCAATGCAAACGGCTTTAAATAAGCATATTGCGGCGAATGCCCCACCACATACCAACGTTGGTCATGCTGGCGGATACAATAAGGCTCCAATTCGCAGGCCGTAGGTTCGTCACTCAAAAAGGACTGATAATTAAATATAATTTTCCGCCGCTCTTCAATGGCACGTAACAAAGACGGTAGGTATTCTGTGCCTGCGTACTGTACAGGTTCAAAATAAATTGCCTTGGCTGCCCCTGCATTGCGCACCCATCCACTCACGCCTTTCCTGATTTTTTCAACCGTATCGCGCAAATCCCGAAATACTTCTAAATGTTCAAATTGCGCTAAGGTCTCTACCGCTACATGTAAGCGGTGTACATCTTCCATATTTAAGGCAACCTGGGCCGCCAAATCAAAAGGCCGCTCGTAGCAATACCCTTGCCGCTTTTTATCCCATATAATAGGTGCCTCAAATTCGTCGCGCATAAAAGCAATATCGTTATCGAGTGTACGGCGACTGATATCGCAAGCGCGACAAAACTCATCTGGTTTAACCACTGTACCCTTGCGCAAGGCGAGTAATTCGTGTATGCGGCGGAAGCGCGCTAGCTGATTTTTATTTTTCGACATAAAAAGTTTTATCAACGCAAATAGATTGCGTCAGGCCACCTGTATCTTTGTAAGGTCAAAACGAAAGAGCGACATTTAGGAATGAGATCATACAAAATGTTGCATTTTTTCAAGGCACAAATATACTTTAAAGCAACCATTCGAACACAAGGAACTTTTTAAAATTATTTCACCATGCGCTTACTCGATTTTTTTCGCAAACTCGGCAATGCTACTCCAGAACAAACCGCGGCTTCCACAAGCCAGGATTTAAGTAGTAGTCCTGTCGATTCGGACAAGCAAGAAGGCGTGGTGCAATCAGTGTGGCTCCATTTCCACGAAAACAATTCAGACAAGGTTTACCACTTGGAACTGCGCCAAATTGATCACATCTCCTACACTGTTTATTTTGAATACGGCAGGCGCGGCAACGCCCTGCAAAGCGGCACTAAAACACCTGATCCAGTGTCCTTAGAGGCAGCAGAAAAGATTTTCAACGCCTTACTTAATGAAAAAACAAAAAAGGGTTATGCTGTAACAGATGCACCCAGCGGCAGCCCCAAACGTTCTTTTGCTAAGAAAAACCTACAAGCCAGAAATAAAGCAATTATTGGCCACTTGGAATTGGCAGCCCGTGCGCCTCAAAAACAGATGGGCAAAAACTGGTCTTTATCGCGGGTGGTTTGGCGTGCTGGGGTGCTTGTGTTGCCCGAAGCATTGCCACACCTTGCGGCTATACTCCAACTAAAAACCAGTGAAAATCCAGCATTGTTGCGTTATTGTACGCTTTGGTCTATTGCTCGTTGCGCGCAAAAAGCAACCGAAGCACAAAAAGATAGCGTAAAACCAGCATTAACTACGCTCTTGGAAACAGAGCAAGATGCCTTTTTGTATTTGGTATGTACAAAGGTGTTTCAAAACCACGAAACCCGAATTTGGCGCGAAGCACTGGCCTTAAAACTGCCACCTTCGTTTCAGCATCAACTCAAACAACAACAAGCCGCACTTCTCCAACTCACGTTACAAGACTATGTAGAAAACAGACAAAAAAGTAATTTTTCATTTGTTGAAGTGCTTTATGCCCTTTCAAAAGACGCACCATCAGCCCGCCAGGCAATCATTTGGTTTGTTGAAAACGCCCCCTTTCAGGCTGGATATTTCAAAGTGCTAAGGCATTTGTACAAAATGTCCGAAATGCTATTCGATGCCGAAATATTTGGAATATTGACCAAACGTTTTTGCGATGAACCAAGGCAGTTTGTCGCATCTAGTCACGATGTGTATATGGAATTGGAGGGAAAATGGCAAAGCGTCAATACAAAACAAGAACTCGCGAAAGAAGACAGCCGATTGGCCTATTCTAATAAAACACGTAACTGGTTTATACAGCGCACTTTCCAAACGCTACTCGATACGTTGACATTGGAAGATCATACCTTTGTAAAAATGGCTGTCGGTGTTTTATTGGCTTTTGACGATTCCCAAAAACCTAGTACGGAACAAAGCAAAAGCAGGTATCTGTATAATTCAGCCAAAGGTACTTGGGACGTAAAAGAGATACTTTTTCCCGCATTTAGCGAATATCCTGCGTTCTTTTATTTGCTCTTTGGTGGAAATGATATTTTTAAATTGTCCAATTCAGATACACGTTGGTCGGTGAACGGCAAGAACACGATTGCACAGTTCAAAAAACAAGATAAGTCTAAGCACTTTGAACCACATACCAATCTTTGGGACGCTTGCCCACAAGCCTATATCCATCTTTTGGCCGAATCTAATGCCAATTTAGTGCAGGCATTTGCCTTGCGCCGCTTTGAAGCGCATGCCGAAAAAACCGCACTTATCGAGCGATTTGACAATCCGCTTTTGCTTAAAATGATGGTCAAAAAATACCATCCCACGGCTCTTTTTGCCTTACAAATTGCAGAATCACGTGTCAGTGCATCAGTACCCGATCGCGATCTGGTATTAGCGATGTTGGAAGCACCACACTTAGAAGTGCGGAAAAAAGCCTTGGAATGGATGAAAAGTAATCTTTCCTTTTTTGTTCAAGATAGCCAATTTGTATTCCAATTACTCATCCATGAACAAACAGATTTACGACAGGAAGCATATACTGCCATGCCCCAAATTTTGGATATACTCAATGAAACACAGCAGCAGGTATTGGTGGGCAGAATGATTGCATGGCTTTTGGCACTGCCCAGTGAAAAGACAACGAATAACAAAGCGGAAACAGCAGAAAACGATCCTATCAACACCTATTTGATTGCCCATGAACTGATTACACATGCGAAGGGCTGGGGAGCGGAACGTTTGTTACAATTAAGTCGATCTATTTTACAACAACTATTGCAACACCCAGTGGAATTAGTTGCGGTATTTGGCGCCGAATTAATCAAGCAACGTCCGCTTACCCTAGATCAATTTTCGGATTTGCAATTGCAGGCATTATTGTCTTCCAAATTTACGGGCGTACGAAAGCACGGAATGGACATTATGAATGCATACGCGTTGTCTGATTTATTGGATCGAAAAGCCATTATTACTCAAAATTTAGACCATACACAAGTCGAAATACGAGAAAATATGCGCGCCAATGCGTTGAGGGCCATGGTTGAAGCACCCGAATTTGGACAACAAGTACTTGGCACTTGTATAAATATATTATTAAAAAAAGAAAATACAGAAAACGTACACGAGGAAACATTATCATTTGTTACAAACTACTTGAAAACATATCTTTCCTATATCGACAGAAAAATCGTATTTAAACTATTGAATGCCAACTATATACCCGCAAATACACTTGCGGCATTTTTAGTGGAGCATTTTGTAACCGCCGAAAGCCTATCGGTGCGCAATATCGTCCGCTTAGGCGAACATGAAGTATTGGCAGTACGGCAGGTATGCTGGCAAATGTTTCAAGACAATATACCTCGTATGCGCTACGAAAGTGCCGATGCATTACGCCTGCTCGAATGCGAATGGGAAGACACAAGGGAATTTGGGTTCGCTTATTTTGAGCAAAACTACGGATCTATGGAATGGAACTTAGAAATGATGGTTGCTGTGATGGATAGCGAAAGAGCAGATGTTCATTCATTTGGTAAAAAAATAGTAGAAAAATACCTTCAACCAGAAGATGGCGCTGCATTTTTACTACAACTCATTCAACACCCAAGACCAGAAATACAAGCATTTGCAGCGCAATTCTTGGAAAAATACGCCTTAGGCCAACCTGATGCACTGGAAAAACTAAATTTCTATTGTGCTACGGTATTGCTCCAAGTAAACAAAGCAAGAAAAGCCAAGGACATGGTGTACTCTTTTTTGAAAGAAGAAGCCATGTCATCGGAAAGGTCGGCAACAACAGTCGCTCATATTTTGAACAAAGTTTCATTGACTACTGTAGCGGAAGACAAAGCAAAATATATTGAATTGATGAGGGATTTGAACGGTAAATATCCATCTATCTTTTTGGATGGGTTTTCGCCGCCAAGTGCTACAATTCAGATCAATTAAGGAATGACCCGGCGCATGTGCTAAAAACCTTGCAATCCGGATGCTGCTTCGGCATCCTTGTTACCAAACTACGCATTCGCCTGTAAATCGAATCTTCATATTGCGGCCTTCATGACCACCAGGTATAATAATTTATTACCCGGTTCTGCGTCGAAGACGCTGCAATAATTTATTATACCTGGTGGTCATGGGCCGCGGGAGTTGATTCGCTTACAACCAAGCATGTACGAAGGTATCATGCGTCGGGATTCCTTATTTTTTGAAAAAACAACACAAATGACCACAAAAGGAACGTGTAAATAACAACTTATTATTTGCACGTTCCTAAAAACAATTTCTGGACGACCCGGCGCATGTGCTAAAAACCTTGCAATCCGGATGCTGCTTCGGAATCCTTGTGACCAAACTACGCATTCGCCTGTAAATCGAATCTTCATATTGCGGCCTTCACGACCACCGGGTATAATAGTATATTACCCGGTTCTGCGTCGAAGACGCTGCAATAAACTATTATACCCGGTGGTCGTGGGCCGCGGGAGTTGATTCGCTTACAACTAAGCATGTACGAAGGTGTCATGCGTCGGGTCTAAAGAATAAATACATTCAATTACTAAATTAACACCTAATTATGCGCTTCAACTACAAATTTGCTGGTTCGTCCGCTGTATCTGATAGTGCTGGAGGAACTGCCGTTCAATTTGCTCCGGATACCTTGCGGCAACCCACCTATTTTTTGGGTAAACTCTCCCAAAAGATACCATTTCGTGAGGCTATTTCAGCCCTGAATGCGGTAGTTGTTTCTGATTTGAGGTTCAAGGCCAACGACAAAACGGCTTATAAAGAATGGCTAAGTACCCAAGAAGATTTACTACTGGGCGAGCATATTGCCTCATTAGTGGGTGACCAACAGGAATTGGAGGCCAAAATAACCCGTTTAAAAGAGGATATTGGCCATATCAGAAAAGAGGAATCCAAATATATGAAGCCGTATTGGGATGCACAAAACAAGTACAGGCAATATGTTTGGCAAAACACACCCGATATTAGTTGGGTACTAGACCCTGTTATTACGGTACACCCCGATCAACTCTTTTTTGAATGCTTTAGCAAAGACGAAAGCACTTATGGAAAACTGGCTTGTAATTACAACGTTTTTGAAGCAATTGACGATTTCCGTTGCGGCACCACCAATGTAGATTATTCCAAAAAACTCTACAACGAATTTCAAAAAATACGCGATTATAAAGTCACGGAACTAAAGGTAGATCCTAGTGGATTTGAAGTGCAAACCGCAACAGATGATGCCTGGAAAGAAGTAAAAATTGACCTGCCCGATACTTGGGTGCGTGGTTTTCTTCAGGTAAGTTCCGCTATGACTATGCCTTCGGTGCGGTTTCAATTGCATCCAACAGATTTGTACAATATTTGCCTAAAACTTCGCCGACATAAAGAACAAGAAGGCCCTCGCTCTTTGCGTTGGGTGCTCCGCCCGGGTGAGCCTATTAAATTGATTTTTGAGCCTTGGAATATTGAACTAACCTGCCCTCGGTCTATTTACACGGGCCACAGCAGTCAGGAAATCCGACTTTGGGGCCGCCGTCGGTTACTTATATTGGAACGATTGATTCCAGTTGCTCATAGTTTTACGGTTACATTATTGGGTACAGGTATGCCATCGTTTTTTGAAGCAGATTTGGGCGATATGACCTTTACCCTCGGGCTTTCGGGTTGGACTGCCAGTGACTGGTCTAGGGCTGGCAATTTTGACCTGCTTGCTCCACGCGCTGATGTGGACAATGCTACCAAGTCGATTGTTTTTGAGGCATTGCGCGAACGGTGGTATGAGCCAACTGATAGTTTATCCGATCGGCTAAGCCTGAGTAGGGATACCATTGCGGGCGCATTGAGCGCATATACCCAAGCAGGAAGGGTTATTTACGACCTCACGCATCAAGTATGGCGCATAAGAGAACTGAGCAGAGATCCTCTTTCACCGGATGCGCTTCGTTTTTCTAGTCCTAGGGAATCTGCCGCCGCGCATTTTGTTGAAAGTGGTCAAGTACTTAACAGGGTTGTACAATCTATGGGCAAAGGCAAAACAATCACTGCCGAAGTCAAAGATAAAAACCGCACCCATCGTACCGAATTGCATATCGACCAAGACGAAAGACTGGTAAAAGCCGTTTGCGATTGTAATTTCCACCAGGTAAATCAATTAAGAATGGGGCCTTGTGAGCATATTTTAGCGACAAGAAGGGATTTACCATCGTTATAGGTGATATTTTACTAATCCAGTAGTATGCCAGTCGCCCTAAATAATTCCCGTGGGGAATATATGTTTATAGGCTAAATAGGGCGCACGCGTCCAAATCCCGTAGGGATTTTATGTGAAAAACGCACAAAGAACATGCATTCCCTACGGGAATTGGGCCAATTTTTTATTCCACCCTATAAACATGCATTCCCTACGGGAATTTTGGCGCGGCTGGGTAGTTGATAATATTCTTAATATTTGCAAAAAAAACAAAAAAAATGGATCGTCAAGAACTTTGGAACCACGTCAAAGAATTAGGAGGTAGGGATGCATTTATTCTGCACGAAATGAAACGTCTTGGCTTTTGGGATGTTTCACAAGGCGTTCCCCAACTCAGCGAAGAACTGCGCCAACAGCGTTTGGTACTAGAGGGCGAACTGAGCGATGCGGTAAAAAAACAAGCAGTTTATCGCAATAAGAAGAAAATGTTGCGGGATATGCGCAAAAAGCGGATGGCAGAAGCCAAAATGCGCCGTACCGAAACGAAGGAAAAACGCTTGCGCCAAAAAGAAGAACGGGCCGCAAATTGGACTGCCGAAATGGCTCAAGATATTAAATGGCTTGGCGAAGGTGTTTCTGGTGGATTAAAGAACAAAACCAATAATACCACACAACTAGAAGCACTTGGGCTACCGGTTTATAATACGTTGAAGGATCTGTCAGATGCGATGAAAACGCCCATGAACGAGATACGTTTTCTGGCTTTCGACAAAAAAGTATCGCATATTACACATTATAAGTCATTTAAAGTTGCCAAAAAAACGGGTGGTTTTCGTGAGATTTCTGCTCCAGCCCCGCGCTTAAAGGCCGCCCAGCATTGGATTTTAGAAAAGATACTTTACAAAGCCACATTGCACCATGCGGCGCATGGTTTTGTACCAGAACGCTCCATTGTAAGTAATGCCTTACCCCATGTCGGTGCTGATGTAGTCATCAATTTGGATGTGAAAGATTTTTTCCCATCTGTCCATTATAAAAGAGTAAAAGGGCTTTTTGTTTCCTTGGGTTATTCGGAACAAATTGCGACGGTTTTGGCCTTACTTTGCACAGAGCCTCAAACGGATGAAGTATCTTTAGATGGTCAAAAATACTACGTGACCAATGGCGCAAGGAGGTTGCCACAAGGTGCGCCCACAGCCCTGCTATCACTAATATACTCTGTTGGGGGATGGATCTTCGTTTTGAAGGTATGGCCCGTTCATTGGGTTGGAATTACACCCGCTATGCCGATGATATTACCTGCTCCAAGAAGGGTGGCACTACACAGGACATCAATCGAGTATTGTGGCAAGCACAACAAATCATTGAAAATGAAGGGTTTGTGGTGCATCCCAAAAAAATAAAGGTAATGCGAAAAGGCGCTCGACAAGAGGTAACCGGCGTAGTGGTGAATGAAAAATTAAATATTTCACGTGAACGCTTAAAAGAATTTAGGGCCGTTTTACATCATTTAGATACAAAGGGGCTTGTTGGCGCTAAGTTTGGGAAAGGTCATATTTTGGAATCCATACAGGGTTTTGCTAATTATGTGCTGATGGTAAACCCAGAAAAAGGAGCCATTTTAAAAGAAAAAGTAAATAAAATACTAGGGAAACCAGCCATTAAACCACTTTTAGAAGCACAACAGTCTGCACAGAAAATACCAGTAAAAACGACAGTAATAAAGGCTTCAAACGAAGCAAACAGCCAAGAGCGGCCCTTGCAGGATTGGTGGAGGGTGTGGTGATGCAGGGTATTCATTAAACATAGAACTGATTTTTTGGGATTTAAAAACCTAGAGGCGATATGATGTAACGTTGTATCGCCTACCCACTTGGAGATCATGGAGTATTTGCATCTACGGGTTGGCATTATTGAGGCCTTCAAGTTCCTGGGAGCTCTGTATTTGGACTATTGTCGGGGCGATACCCCCAGCCCCGACAATTTTGTTGAGATCCATTTCTTGCGTAAATAAAACATCATGCCCCGATTTTGCCACACGCTCAAATAAATTTATGCATTATTCCTCCAAATAGCATCCATCAAATCGTGCGCCAAAAGAACATTACTTTTATCATTGCTAAAATCGGATTACCTTTGCCGCTACATGTTGCGTATATTTTCACAAAAAACGACAGAACAAGTATCCGATGAGGCATTACTGGCACAATACGTGTCGGAAGGATCCGCACGGCATTTGGGATTATTGTACGAGCGGTATATGGGTATGGTCTATGGCGTTTGCCTAAAAATACTCAAAGACCCCGGCAAAGCCGAAGATGCCGTGATGGGTATCTACGAGGAATTGACAGTGAAGGTAAAAGATCATAAAATTGAAGCGTTCAGGGGGTGGTTGTATGTATTATCAAGGAATTATTGCTTGATGGAATACCGCAAACACAACCGAAAACCGACTTATTATCAAGCACCCGAGAACATGGAGAAATTTGATGCAATAGAAGAGGCTTTTGAATTTGAATTGCCTCAAAAATCGCTCCCCTTACAGGAATGTATCGAAAAATTAAATGAAATTCAAAAACAATGTGTACTCTGGTTTTACTATGAGGACAAATCATATAAAGATATAGCAGACACCCTCAAAGAAGAATTGGGGAAAGTGCGCTCTTATATCCAAAATGGTAAACGCAATCTTCGACTTTGTTTAGAAAGGTCGTAAAATATGGATGTAAACGATAAAAAAGGATTGGATTTGCTCGAAAAATGGCACTCCGGGGATTTTACCCGCGCCGACGAGCAAGCATTGCAACGGCTGCTGGCCAACTGCGATGAGTTCAGTCGTGCGGCTATTGAAGGCTATCTCGAACAACCCGAAACCGATCATTTGGTGCATTTGTCTAATTTGCGCAATCGACTAGCACAGCAAGAAAAACGCCCATCCAATCCTTGGTTTTTTAGGTTAGCCGTAGCCGCGTCCTTCTTGTTGTGCGTATCCATCGGAACTTGGTGGCTTTCACAAAAAAACGATCCTACAGAAAATGGATTAGCACAAGAAACCCCAACAACTGTAACATCGCCAGACGCAGGAGTAACTACTCCCATGCCTAGTGCCGATATCGTTATGTCGGATCAATCACTTAAAAAAAGATCTACTGTTTCCGAAATTGCACCTCAAAAACAATACGATTCCATTGAAAACTCCAAGCCACAAGCCGATTTGGCTGTCAATGACCTAAATGAATCAATGCCTCCGCCAGCCGCACCTATGCCTACAGAAGCAGAAAAACCGAATACCAACGACGATAAAATAGTAGAAGCAAAAGAAACAGAGTCTCTTAAAAAAGCAAAATCAAATGCTACTCAACAAAAACAGCAAGGTGGAGCGGTCGGAGTGCCGCAGCCTAGTGCCGGAGCACCAACAAAAGCGAGAACAAGTGCGCCGACCCCTCCAGCCCCCAGTGTTGGGTGGGAGCAGTTCCGCAAGGACATGGAAACTAAGTTAAAATTACCACAGGCGGCTAAAGATAATGGTATTAATTCCGGTACTGTCACCATGATTTTAGACATAAAACCTACCGACGGAAAAGTACGTTCAGTGCTGTTTATCAACCGTTTAGGCTATGGCTGCGACGAGGAAGCAGAACGTTTTGTGCAGCAATATATTTGGAATATAACACCGGGAGGCTCCTCGAAAATTGAAGTGGAAATAGAGTTTTAGTTCCCCTTTTCGTACTTTTAATCCTCCTTTTTAAACTACTTTCTGGCAAAAACTTTTAATGTAAGCAACGCTTTGTGTTCTAGAAAACAAGCGAAGCGCTTTCTCTACGTCTTTGTGAACTTTGTGTCCTTTTGTGGTGGAAAAAGTGTACGCTACGATGTGACCAGAAACATACTACATGTATGAAAAAATTAATTTTACACATTAATAAATGTATTACTGGAACACTTTTGGAGTGAGCAACGTTATTCGACCTTTTTAAGTCCAATTTTTTCACCCTCCACCAGCATCTGCTGCATAGCGGCCTCCAAGTCATTAGGTATTACACCATCCAAAATGGCTTCTCGTACCGCTGTTTTTATTATTCCCACACTTTTAGAAGGAGGAATACCAAACGTTTCCATAATTATTTCGCCAGTCAATACAGGCTGCCAAAGGCGCATTCGATCCGATTCACTCACCAATGCCATGCGCTCCTTGAGGTATTCATACCCTTCCAAATAACGCTCCATTTTTTTAGGATTTTTGGTCGTGATATCCGAAGCACATAATTTCATCAAGTCCTCCACATCCGATCCTGCATCGTAAAGCAATCGGCGTACCGCACTATCTGTTACCTCTTCTTTGGTTAATGAAATAGGTCGCAAGTGCATTTTAACCATTTTTTGCACGTATTCCATCTCTGCACCCAAGGGTAAACGAAGGTTTTTGAATATTTTAGGCACCATATTGGCACCAACCCATTCGTGTCCATGAAAACTCCAACCAAATTCTTTATGAAATTTTTTCGTAACAGGTTTAGCAATATCATGCAATAACGCCGACCACCGCAACCAAATATTATCGCTTTTTTTACAAAGGTTATCGAGTACTTGTAAGGTATGGTAAAAATTGTCTTTATGCCCTTTGCCATCGCGGTCTTCCACCCCATGCAAAGCCACTACTTCTGGCATAATTAGGTGCAGCAGCCCCGAATCGAAAAGCAAATTAAACCCAATAGAAGGTTGTGGACACCGCATTATTTTTTCCAACTCTACTGTAATGCGCTCTTTGGATACGATATAAATCCGGTGTTTATGTTGTTTTATACCCTCAAACGTTGTTTTATCTATTTCAAAACCCAATTGATTGGAAAAACGGATTGCACGCATCATCCGCAACGGATCATCCGAGAACGTTTGCCCAGGATCCAGCGGGGTCTTGATGCGTTTTTGCTCTAAATGCGCCAATCCGTCAAAGGAATCCAAAATGCTGCCAAAATCTTGCGCATTAAGACTGACCGCTAGTGCATTGATCGTAAAATCACGGCGATTTTGGTCGTCTTCCAGTGTGCCTTCTTCTACCTCCGGATTACGACTATCAAGGCGATAGCTCTCTTTACGGGCACCGACAAACTCAATTTCGAGGTCTTCATGGCGGAGCATAGCCGTACCAAAGCGTTGATAAACCACAATTTTGGGTCGAGGATATAATTTAGAGGACACCGCTTCCGCCAACTGGATACCGCTACCCACACAAACGATATCCATATCCTTTGAGGCGCGGCCCAAGAGACGGTCGCGCACATAACCACCTACTACATACGCACGTACGCCCAATCCTTCGGCGCATTGAGCAATGAGTTCAAAAACCTTTCTTTCGTGGGCTTGTATATTAAAGATCATGCACTTATGGTTTCGTTAACCTGTTCGAATTGCAATACACCTGTGTAAATTGCTTCGATTTCATCCAGCACTTCAAAGAGCTCATTAGGCTGCATCAAAGTAACCAATTTGGCTCGATAAGGCTTTATATGTGGCAAATCACGTAGGTATGGCGCGTAATGTCGGCGCATTTCAAGCACACCTAATTTGGGTCCTTTCCAAGCAAGACTATCTGCAAGGTGTTGTCTGGCACTATCAATGCGTTCCTTTACGGTCGGTGGATCAAGCAATTCGCCCGTTGCCCAAAAATGTTTGATTTCCCTAAATATCCAAGGATAACCGATACTTGCCCGACCGATCATAATACCATCCACATTGTATTTTTGGCGGTATTCGAGTGCTTTTTGTGGTGAATCCACGTCGCCATTGCCAAAAATTGGGATATGCAAACGCGGGTTATCTTTTACGCGGTTGAGCCATTCCCAATTCGCCGAACCTTTGTACATTTGAACGCGGGTACGTGCGTGAATCGTGATGGCCTTTACGCCAATATCTTGTAAACGTTCGGCTACCTCAACGATATTGATAGTGCTTTCGTCCCAACCCAAGCGTGTTTTTACAGTAACCGGTTTATCGGTGCATTTGATAACGGCCTCGGTGAGGCGTACCATGTGTGGTATATCGCGCAAAAGCCCTGCGCCGGCCATTCTACAAGCCACTTTTGCTACGGGGCAACCATAGTTAATATCAATTACATCAGGATTTTTAGCGGCAATAATCTCCGCCGCGCCGATCATATTATCGAGTTGACCACCAAAGAATTGGATACCAACGGGACGTTCGTAATCAAAAATATCAAGTTTTTGGAAAGACTTCACAGCGTCGTGTACCAGGCCATCTGCGCTAATAAACTCGGTGTAAACCATATCTGCGCCCTGCTGTTTGCACAATTTGCGAAACGGTGGGTCACTCACATCCTCCATTGGAGCGAGCAAAAGCGGGAATTCACCCAATTCTAC
>JBEAVK010000305.1:0-13420 GCA_041160955.1 Bacteroidota bacterium | reverse complement strand
TCCAAATACTTATACCGTGGACTTTTAAACACAATAGAAAGGGGGACAAAAAATAATTTTTTGATGTTATAAAAATAAAACTATCCAGCCGATTTTGAATACTATTTTATCGAATTACCAGATTAATGTGTTAAATTTTAGTGTTTTGTTCTGCAAAACAGCCTAGTGGGAAGCAAAAATATAACCTTATTCTGTAAAAATGCTGTTTCTTCAAGACTAAAAAATTCAGAAGTTTGCTTGTCGGTAACTTAGAGTGACTGGATATCTAAAAATATAATCTTTTTTTAACCTAAATTTTCTTAATTATGAGCAGCGTAAAAATTAAATTAATTCACTTAATTGTATTATTTGTGTGTGTGCTTTTCCATGGATCAGTATTCGGACAAACACCACCACTTGTAGAAGGATTGAATAAAGTATGGTATCCAGTCACGATTACATTTGATGGCCCATCTGTTAGTGAAGCGGCAACTACATTTACTAATTACCGATTAGATGTCACATTTACAGGCCCCAATTCACAACAATTCATTGTACCCGGTTATTTTGCCGCAGATGGAAACGCTGCCAATACGTCAGCAACCAGCGGAAATAAGTGGCGTGTTAAATTCACACCGGATCAAGCAGGCACATGGAGTTATACGGTATCTTTTTTAACAGGTACAAACATTGCACAGAGCCTGGTTCCAACTGGTGGCAGTGGAGGCACCTACCCCGACGGAGTTAGTAATACATTCGTTATTAGTCCGGCAGACCCCAATGCCCCTGGTTTTTATTCAAAAGGTATGCTTCGGTATGTTGGCGAACATTATTTGAAATTCCAGGGCAATAATGAATGGTTTGTAAAAGCAGGGCCCGGCAGTCCTGAGAACTTTTTTGCTTATGAGGATTTTGATGGGACCGTGGATGGTGGTGGTGCCACTCAAAACAAATCCTTCTTAGGAGCCGACGGGCTTCATAGTTACAGTCCGCATAATGCTGAATGGAATGCGAATGATCCGGAATGGCAAACAGGCAAAGGCCACGGTATTATTGGAGCACTCAACTATTTAAGCAGCATTGGCGCAAATACATTGTACCTGATTCCACTTACTAGAAACGGAGATGCTGATGATTCGTGGCCATGGGCTACGGAAAATAATTTTTTAGTATATGATGTATCCAAACTGGATCAGTGGGCTATTGTGTTTGAGCACATGGATCGTGTTGGTATTAATGCAGATTTGTATCTTTGTGAATCAGAAAATGCCTTTACCCTTAACAACGGTAATATGGGTTTGGAAAGAAGTATTTATTACCGAGAATTTGTTGCCCGTTTCGGCTTTAAATTAGCAACCAGGTACAATCTGGGAGAAGAAAACGGATTGAGTACTGCTCAAATGAAAGCGAATACAGATTATCTTGCTGGTTTAGATCCGTATAACCATCCTGTTGGCTCACACTGTTACCATGATATTCCAGGAATTGATGCGAAGTACCTTCCAATGCTTGGGTATCCTAATTTTGATGGTGCATGGATGCAGCTTCACAACAATAAAAACATCCATTTGGAAACCAAAAGATGGCTTAGGCTATCAAGAGATGCTAATCGCAAATGGGTAGTTTCTGATGATGAAACTTGGGCTATAGCTGAGACTAATATCACGAATGCAGAACAATTGGTTTGGAAGCAAATAATGGCAGGTGGTGAAGGAATGGATATGTATTTGGGGTATAATGACATTACCTACAACGATATTTCAATAGAAGATTTTCATAGAATGAATAATACATTGAAATATCTGATCAGCCCCAAAAATTTATTTTTATTACCTGAAATTAATGTTCATCTGTCCACAATGTCTAGCCAAGATATTCTTGTTGATAATGACAGTCTGGATATAGCACCATTTTGTTTTGCCAAAACAGGCACTGCTTATGTATTGTATGGTACCAATGGCGGTAATTTGCAAATTGATCTCAGGGGTCAATCAGGAAAAACATTTAATGTTGGATGGTGGGATCCCCGAAATGGAGCAGCATTACAAAATGGATCTATTTTGACGGTCAATGGTGGTAGCGACAACACCGATATTGGTAACCCTCCAAACAGTATTACTTCCAGTTGGGCAGCAGTGGTTACAGTAGTAAACAGTAATCCCATCGCTGTTACCGGTGTTACTGTTGCTCCTACCACTTTATCCTTAGGTATTGGTGCATCCAGTCTGCTTACAGCAACTGTGTTACCTGCAAATGCAACAAATAAAAACGTAATCTGGTCAAGCAGTAATTCCAATGTAATGGTTGATGCTAATGGATACGTTACAGGGGTGGCACTTGGAAACGCTGTCATTACCGTCACAACTGCTGATGGCGGATTTACAGCAAGCTGCAATGTTACTGTAACACCAGTTGTCACTTATACATTGACAACGAACGCGACAAACGGAGGAACAGTAACTCCAGGCGGTACATATAACTCAGGAACAATTGTTTCCTTAACCGCCACGCCTAGTAGCGGCTACATTTTTAGTGGGTGGAGCGGTGATCTTACAGGTACTACAAGTCCTGCATCTGTTACCATGAATTCGAACAAAACCGTAACTGCCAATTTTTCATTTACGGGCAACCAACCGGATGTTACCTCGCTTACCAGCTGGGTTTCAGGAACGACGAACAACAAGGTCAGTGGTAGCAATCGCCTTATGGTGGTTATGGTCATGGGCGAAAGCGCAACTGATTTTTCGGCTACGAGTGTAACTTACGGAGGCCAGTCAATGACAAAGCAGACAGAAAGATTGCACTTTGTTGGTGGTAATCGCACATACTCAGCCATATTCACGCTATATGAGACTGGGGTGAATGCTGCTACTTCTGGAACGATTGCTGTCAGTTGGAGTGCGGCACCTTCCAGTGGTAACGCCATTTACAGCGTTTTGCTGGGTAATGTTGATCAAACAACACCATTTGCCACAGCAAACAATGGATTGACTGGCACTATAATAACGACGAGTGCGCTTGCAGCAGCCAGCGGAGACATGGTTATTATAGGCGGTGCTACCGAAAACAATACAACGCTTACCTTTAATAACGGCTTTACCAAACAGTTTGAATCAAATACCGCCTGGGGCGATGCTACAGGTGGCAATAAATTGGGCAGTGGTGCGAATGAAACACCAAGTTTTACCCAATCAGCAAGCGGTCGTATGGTATTGTGCGCTATGGTTGCAAAAAAATCGCTTCCAACTACCTTTGCGATTACGGCGAGTGCAAGCTCCAATGGCACGATTAGCCCAGGTGGCAATATATTGGTCAATAGCGGCGCGAGCCAGAGTTTTACCATTACGCCAGCCAGCGGTTTTCAGGTGGATATAGTAACCGTTAATGGTGTAAGTCAGGGAGCGATTACTGCTCACACATTCAGCAATGTACTTGCCAATCAAACAATTAATGCGACTTTTAAACCCATCACCTACACCATTACGGCAAACACTGGTCTCAACGGTGCCATTAGCCCCAGTGGAAGCGTATTGGTTAACAGCGGAGCAAGCCAAAGTTTCACTATTCTGCCAGACCTCGGTTATGAAGTTGATGCGGTAACGGTAAATGGCATAAACCAAGGTGCGATCACCACTTACACGTTCAACAATGTAACCGCCAATCAAACCATCGATGCGACCTTTAAGGCAATTCCACAATATACGATTACTGCGACTGCTGGCTTTAATGGATTAATTAATCCTAGCGGTAATGTATTGGTATATAGCGGCGAAAGCCAAATTTTTATCATTGCACCAGACAGCGGTTATGAGGTGGACTCTGTAACGGTAAATGGCGTAAACCAAGGCGCGATTTCATCTTACACGTTCAATAATGTAACGGCCGATCAAACCATTATCGCTACCTTCAAGGCAATTCCGCAATACACCATTACTGCGAGTGCCGATGCTAACGGTATCATCAGCCCAAGCGGCAACATATTGGTCTATATCGGCGAAAGCCAAAGTTTTACGATCACACCAGACAGCGGATATGAGGTGGACTCTGTAATGGTAAATGGCGTAAACCAAGGCGCGATTTCATCTTACACGTTCAGTAATGTAACGGCCGATCAAACCATCATCGCTACCTTCAAGGCAATTCCGCAATACACCATTACTGTGAGTGCCGATGCTAACGGTATCATCAGCCCAAGCGGCAACGTATTGGTTTATAGTGGCGCAAGCCAAGTCTTTACCATTACGCCAAACAGCGGATATGAGGTGGATTCTGTAATGGTGAACGGCGTGAACCAAGGTGCGATCACCGCTTACACATTCAACAATGTAACAGCCGATCAAACTATCAACGCGACCTTTAAGGTCCTTCCGCAATATACGATTACGGCGAGCGCAGGTGCCAATGGCACGATCAGCCCAAGCGGCAGCGTTTTGGTATATAGCGGCGCGAGCCAAAGTTTTACCATTACGCCAGAAAGCGGTTTTCAGGTAGATGATGTAACGGTTAACGGCGTAAGCCAAGGTGCGATCACCACTTACACGTTTACCAACGTAACGGCCAATCAAAGCATCAATGCGACCTTTAAGCCAATTATTTACACGATTACAGCGAGTGCAGGTGCCAATGGCACGATCAGCCCAAGCGGCAGCGTATTGGTCAACAGCGGCGCGAGCCAAAGTTTTACCATTACGCCAGCCAGCGGTTTTCAGGTGGATGCAGTAACAGTGAATGGCATAACCCAAGGCGCGATCACCACTTACACGTTTACCAATGTAACGGCCGATCAAAGCATCAACGCGACCTTTAAGCCAATTATTTACACGATTACAGCGAGTGCAGGTGCCAATGGCACGATCAGCCCAAGCGGCAGCGTATTGGTCAACAGCGGCGCGAGCCAAGGTTTTACCATTACGCCAGCCAGCGGTTTTCAGGTAGATGTGGTAACAGTGAATGGTGTAAGCCAGGGTGCAATCACCACTTACACGTTTACCAACGTAACTGCCAATCAAACCATCAACGCGACCTTTAAGCCAATTATTTACACGATTACGGCGAGTGCTGGTGCCAATGGCACGATCAGTCCAAGCGGCAGCGTATTGGTCAACAGTGGCGCAAACCAAAGTTTTACTATCACACCAGCCAGTGGTTTTCAGGTAGATGTCGTAACAGTAAATGGTGTAAGTCAAGGAGCAATCACCACTTACACGTTCACCAATATAACGGCCAATAGAACCATCAACGCGACCTTTAAGCCCAATATCCAAACGGTAACTCCGCTCACTGGCTGGGTTTCAGGCACTACGAACAACAAAGTCAGCGGCAGCAACCGCCTTATGTTAGTCATGGTTATGGGCGAAAGTACAGGCAATTTTTCGGCAACTAGTGTAACGTATGGTGGCCAATCAATGACCAAACAGACAGAGCGACTATTCTCTGTTGGCAGTGGTAATCGTTCTTATGCAGCCATATTTATGCTAAAAGAGACGGGAGTAAATGCGGCTACCTCCGGAACGATTGCTGTAACTTGGAGTGCTACACCTTCTAGCGGCAGTGGGATCTACAGTGTTTTGTTAAGTAATGTTAACCAAACAGCAACATTCGTAACAGCAAACAATGCATTGACTGGAACTTCGCTATCAACGAGCGCGCTTGCAGCCGCCAATGGAGACATGGTAGTGATGTGCGGTGCTACTGAAAACAACACAACATTAACCTTTAATAATAGCTTCACCAAACAGTTTGAATCAAATACTGCTTGGGGAGATGCTACCGGTGGTAATAAATTGGGAAGCGGCGTGAATGAAACGCCAAGTTTTACCCAATCTGCAAGCGGTCGTATGGTATTGTGCGCTATGGTTGTAAAGAGTACGACCTCAAACCTAGTTGGTAATGATTCAACACTGGTCTCCAGATCTTTTGATGAGGTTGAAGGGATACCTTCTGTCGGAGCCGACCTTGCATTTTATAATGCTGTAAAGGTTTATCCTAATCCAGTCACAAACAAAATCTTGTATATAGATCACCCTGAAAATGTTACGATTCGTATCTTCAATCCCCAAGGGCAACTGATGTATAATAAACGTGTTTTGGGTACTCAGTCTGATATTGATTTTATGGAATTAAAAGTGAACGGAGTTGTTTTTGTTCAGGTTGCTTCGGATAGTAATATTTTGATGTATAAGGTTTTGGTGGTCGAATAGGCTTTTATTACGATAGCAAGCAGTCTAAAACTAAATACATATTGAATTAGAATGATAGAAGTCTTCTCAAGTATTTTGAGAGGACTTCTGTCTTCTAATTTGTGTGTTATGTTGATCCCTATACTGGGTATAATATTTTTCTTATTTTGCTAACTAATATACTTTCCTTGTGAGATGGATGGTAATGTACATATAGTTGTTTTTGTTATGCACTAATGGACAATTCCTGAAATTTTTAATATGGCCAGCAACCTAAAATAGAAAAACACCTCCCACACCTCTATATATCCACCACCCAAGCCCCCTTTCCCCGTTTCACCGCTAACGGCAAATTATCAACAATAGCCTCTTTTAATACTGTAATCAACCGCTTTTTTGCCAAACTCCGGTGCGTCACCAGACTGATTTCACGTACAGGAGCAGGTGGTTTGAAAAAACGAATATACTGCATTTGATCCTCGTGCATATCCAAAACGGCCAAATGCGGCAGGATCGTAATCCCCGAATGTACTTCTACCAGCCGTTTTAAGGTTTCTAGGCTACCCGCTTCGTAGGTGATATTGCTAAGTGAACTTTGCGTTTTTTGCAAAGCACAGAGGTTAATCACCTGCGAGCGCATACAATGGCCTTCCTGTAAGAGCATCAAACGATGGGCATCAATATCTTCGGTCAGCAAATATTGTTTTTTGAGTACGGTGTTTTCATTAGGCGCATACACCACAAATTCCTCGTAAAAAATAGGATCTTCCGTTAACTGATTATCTTTAGAAGGTGTTGCCATAATGCCCACATCTATGGTGCCTCTTTTCAACTGAGTAATGATGTTTTCCGTTGTTAATTCTGTGATGCTCAGTTTTAAGTCGCTGTATTTATCCGAAAAATCCTTTAAAAATAAGGGTAAAAGATAAGGTGCTAATGTTGGGATAATGCCCAAACGCAACTCGCCATTGACCGTTTCCATACGGTCTTTTACCATCTGTTTCAAATGTTCGGATTCATTCAAAATCAAACGGGCTTGTGCAATAATTTCAAGGCCAATCTCGGTCGGGAGAATGGGTTGTTTGCTCCTGTCAAAAATTTTCACACCCAGTTCCTCTTCTAGTTTTTGGATCATCGCACTCAAAGAAGGTTGCGTAATAAAGCATTTTTCAGCCGCCGTGGAGAACTGCTTGTGGGTATCCACCGCCAATATATATTCTAATTGCTGTAAAGTCATATAAGGAATGAGATTTAAACAAAGGTGTAGTATAGGTTTAAACTATGGAAGTATAGAAATTATTATTTAGAACTATGATTTTATTCCTTTAACTTTGTGCCACCTAACAATAAGTAAATAAACATTATTATCATAAAAATATGGAAAATAATACATCTCCGAGTACAACCTCGTACAATACGAACGGCGAAAGCAAATGCCCGTTTTCGAGTGGTGCTCTAAAACAAAGCGCTGGCGGTGGCACTAGAAATCGCGACTGGTGGCCTAATCAATTGAAATTGAATATCTTACGCCAGCATTCTGACCTTTCCAATCCAATGGATAAGGATTTTAATTACGCTGAAGAGTTCAAAAGTCTTGATTTGAGTCTTTTAAAAAAGGACATTGTTGATCTATTGACTACTTCACAGGCTTGGTGGCCAGCCGATTACGGTCACTATGGCCCGTTCATCATTCGCATGGCTTGGCATAGTGCGGGTACTTACCGCATTTCCGATGGTCGTGGCGGCGGTGGTACTGGTCAGCAGCGGTTTGCACCACTCAACAGTTGGCCGGATAACACCAACCTCGATAAGGCGCGTTTGTTGCTTTGGCCCATTAAACAAAAATATGGCCGAAAAATTTCTTGGGCCGATTTGATGATCCTCGCAGGTAACTGCGCACTCGAATCAATGGGTTTCAAAACCTTTGGCTTCGGTGGTGGTCGCGAAGATGTTTGGGAACCAGACGAAGACGTTTATTGGGGTGCTGAACGGGAGTGGTTGGCTGACCAACGTTATACTGGCGACCGCGAACTGGAGAATCCATTAGGTGCTGTTCAGATGGGTTTGATCTATGTGAATCCAGAAGGCCCGAACGGCAATCCCGACCCGTTGGCTTCTGCCCGCGATATTCGCGAAACTTTTGGTCGTATGGCCATGAATGACGAAGAAACAGTGGCGTTGATTGCTGGTGGACATACTTTTGGTAAAACACACGGTGCCGCTGATCCAAATCAATACGTGGGAGCAGAACCCGAAGGTGCGGGCATTGAGATGCAAAGCCAAGGTTGGAAAAATACTTTTGGCACAGGTAATGCTGGCGATACGATTACGAGCGGCCTAGAAGGTGCGTGGACAACTTCACCTACAAAGTGGAGCAATAACTATTTTGAAAATCTGTTCGGATTTGAATGGGAACTCTCCAAAAGCCCTGCAGGTGCACACCAGTGGAAACCCAAAGACGGCGCAGGTGCAGGTACGGTACCAGATGCACACGACCCATCGAAAAGTCATGCACCTACCATGCTCACTACGGATATTGCCTTGAGGGTGGATCCGATTTACGAACCTATTTCAAGGCATTTCTTCGAAAATCCAGATGCTTTTGCAGACGCTTTCGCTCGTGCGTGGTTCAAACTGACGCACCGCGATATGGGACCAATTGCCCGTTATCTTGGTCCAGAAGTACCTACGGAAGCGTTGATTTGGCAAGATCGAGTCCCTGCTGTAACACACCCAATTATCGACGATCAGGATATTGCTGCGCTAAAGGCGACTATTCTTGGCACTGGCCTTACGGTATCTCAATTGGTATCAACGGCTTGGGCTTCTGCGGCTACTTTCCGCGGTTCTGATAAGCGTGGTGGTGCAAATGGCGGTCGTATCCGCTTGGCTCCACAAAAGGATTGGGAGGTGAACCATCCTGCACATTTAGCCAAAGTGCTTGAGGTGCTCGAAGGTGTTCAAACGGCATTCAATGCTGCTCAATCTGGCGGCAAACAAGTGTCTATCGCTGATTTGATTGTTTTGGGTGGCTGCGCAGGTATTGAGCAGGCGGCAAAAAATGCTGGACATGCAGTAACTGTTCCGTTTACACCCGGTCGTACAGATGCATCACAAGAGCAGACAGATGTAGCATCATTTGATATTTTAGAGCCAACTGCCGATGGATTCCGCAATTACTTTAAGCCTAAACACAAGATTACAGCGGAGGAAATGCTAGTGGACAAGGCACAATTGATGAAACTCACTGCACCAGAAATGACGGTTTTAGTGGGCGGTATGCGTGTGCTGAATACCAATTTTGGACATACCAAACACGGTGTATTTACCCAGCGTCCAGAAGTGCTGACCAATGACTTTTTTGTAAATTTATTGGATTTTGGTACGACATGGGCTTCCAATTCGGATGCTCAAGATGTATTTGAAGGTCGTGATCGTAGTACCGGCGCCATTAAGTGGACGGGTACACGTGTGGATCTTATTTTTGGTTCTAATTCCGAACTACGCGCTATCGCTGAGGTATATGGCTGCGCTGATGGTCAAGATTTGTTCGTAAAAGACTTTGTAGCCGCGTGGGCGAAGGTGATGAACCTCGATCGTTACGAATTGGCTTAGTTTTTACAAAAATAGGAAGGAAAAAGGAAGGGGTGACCTAGTAATATGGGTCACCTCTTTTGCTTTTTATCTTTCCAGTTCCTATCAATCATCAAATTCACTCCAAACCTATCCAATCAATCAACAATTCAAAATCTTCTTCTTGCTTGTTGGCAATCAAAAAACTCACCTGTTCAATACTTTTAAAATTGAAATTTGGGATGCTTAATTTACGACCTCTAAATTGAGGGTAAAATGCACTTATGGGTAACTTGATCTCTTCCCATTCTCCTGTAGTCGCAAATGGGTGCACATAAGACTCCGACTGCGAAGTGGTACCCTTCAAACGAAATTCATAGCCTTTGCCATCTCCTTTTACACGCAAAACAACAAACTTCTTTTCTTCCGCTAGTTGTATCGTTGTGTTCAATTGTATCGAGGCAAATCCTCCATTATACTCCAATGAAACATGACCCGAAAATTGGCCATGTCCGGCATCGGTAAGCACCAAAGTACTTTTTGATATACCACCCATCACACCATCGTTGACGGTGCGCCATTCATTGACTTTCGTTTGAGTTGTAAATGCATAAATCTCTTTCATCATTGTCTTAGTGGATATGCCAAGTATTAGTAAAATTAGCAGGTATTTCATCAATTTTATTTATTTAAGCCGGCGGTTTTTATTGCTCATCAAGATACTCAAGTATTTCTTGTCGGTCTTTCGCACTAATATGAACGCTTTTTTCTGCCTTTTCTCTGAGCATACTTTTGTAGTAATTGACTTTATTGTTGTCCTTGAGCAACTTATTGAACTCGATTGTTTCAACATAGAATTCAAGGTAATCGGGGTAATATTGTAAGCCTAATTCTAAAAAATTTAGTGCTTTGCTGTATTCATTAGTTTGATAACCATAGTGACTTGCCATAGAAAATATGTGGGTTAAGGATGGCAATAGTTCAAAACCAATTTTGTCACTAGCTACCTTTAAATCACTTTTAAAAATATCTACAGGTTTATATAGTGCATTGTCTTTTAGTCTTTTATGTAACCAATTGTCTAAGATGAAATTGTAATCAGAAAATGCGGTTATTAATATTTCAGGAATTGACATCCAATAGTTCGTCATATGATTAGTATGTGGATTTATCTTGAATTGCCTTTTTAAATGCCCTGAAACTGAAGTATCGATGGGCGTTTTGAAGACATTTTGATACTGGACTAAATATGTTGACTCCTCTAGTGTATTTCCAGATGAACTATAATACGAGAACTGCTTTGAAAAATGCTTAGGATCAAATAGGAACTCTGAGAATGTATTGATCGTTAATGGTGGTTCAGAAAAAAAGCCGCTTAGGGATATAGCAATATTTACATCCTGTATTCTTTTAAACGAAAGGTAGTTAACTAGAAAAGCGGTGCGTGAATGCCCAATAATGGTTAAAAATTCGTTTGCTTTATTTTCATTCTTGAGTTTTGGTATAAGTTCCGTAAAAATAAATAATTCCATTCTTTCCATCCCTGAAAGAGAATCACCTTCATTTTTTTGATTTGATGTAAGATAATATCTATTTTGAATGTCAAAAGGAATACCTATGATAATTGATTCAGGTATTTGGCTCTCACTACTCAACAGGTCAAAGGAGTTAATTATTTGAGGGTAGGTTCGCTCGTGTTGACTGTCAAAAATAATAGTAATGGGATATTTGGTTGATATTGCCGAGAAATGAAACGTTTCCGGCAAATGTAGATTCAAGGTAATGCTTCTTTGGAGATACTTAGATTGAATTGATAGGGTATCATCCGAGTAAATACTATATTTCTGTGCTTGGCTCTGCCCTGAAATGATCAGATATACAAGTCCGATAAAAATTTTAAGTTTATTCATTTTTTTAATGTTTTATGACATCCGCTATGTTTTGCGAAGTTCTGAAAAAAAATGGAAAGCAATAAAAAAAAATCGGAATTTTGTCCTGTATGCCTTACATAACGATCTCAAAGGGATGATCTGTTATTACTCAAGTGAGATATTTATCACTAAAGTTCATTAGAAATACTTAAATGATAGAAAAAGATTTATTGGCGTTGATGTGCTATCATGCCGCCCATAACTTTTTCCATTATTTTTATTTTGCCCCATCTTGGAACCGTCCTAAGTGAATAAACTAAAAATTTTGTCAATAGCCCTAGCAAAACCGTTGTCTTCCGACCCAATGCTTGAAGCTATGCCCGATGATGCTCCTGTTACAATAGCCCATTCACCATATTTAGTTTTGAGCCGTACTTTTTCTGCATTGGATAAATTCATTTTTTTATATTTATTTAATTGGGAAACTTTTTGTTTCTGCTCGTTCTTTAATTAATCGTAACCACATATCGTGTAATTTTAATAATTTATTGGGTTGAAATACTTTTTGCAAAAAGGTTAAAAATCCGTTTTGAGATTCTGGTGTAATTAACCTACAACCATTTGCAGTAGGTATAATTACCCAAGCGTGATATGCCATTAAATTACCTCTTCTTACCTCCCAAGCCATTCTTTCATTTGGTACAAATTCTTTTATCACAGGTTGGAGATGTAATCCCATTGTATGCATTTTAAAAGCCAATCCGTTCCTCAAAGTTGTGGCAGTGGTATCTATAAATTCCACTGGACTTTGTACACCTTTGTAGAAAGTATGCCATTTTTTTGCATCAATGAGTATATTCCAAACTTCTTCGGGTTTAGCATTGATTTCAATTTCGTTGTAAACATACCATTTGGTTTTTGATGGATTAAATTCATCAGGCCACACTACAAGATTAGTAGTTGGGTCATACTTCTTAGTCATAACAGACTTTCCGGTATTGACCTGCGCTAAAAGTGATGCTGTTAGGCCAAATAGCATCATAATGGATATAGAAACTTTCTTTGTCATTGTAATTTTATCTAAATTAAAATGCAAAGGTCAGTCGCTTATGAAATTCTAAACGATAACAAATGTTTAGATTTTTACGATTCAGATTTTTTTAGTCGGCTTAAATGAACTGGTGTAATGCCTAAATACGAAGCTATCATATGCTGCGGCACTCTGTTATGAATGTTTGGAAAAACTTCTGTGATGCTGTCATAACGTTGCTTTGGTGTTCTTGCATACATGTTTTTAATACGGTCGTCTTGATAAATGAAATAGAACTCCGCAATTAATCGACCCATTTTTTGCCCTTCTTTTAGGTTTTTATAACCCCATTCAATAGCAGAACGTGGCAAGATAACAGCTTGTGTTTCTTCGACAGTCTGCAAAGTATAAAGTGATGGTTGTTGCTGTATAAAGTTAGAATAGTCGGCTATAAACTGATTTTCAAGAGCAAAATGTATGGTGTGTTCTGTTCCTTCGTTGTCAGTTATTAAAACTCTGATAATTCCTTTATTAATAAAAAATATTTCGTTTGGAATGGCATTTGGTCGGCTTACAATTGCTTGCCGTTTAAATGTTTGGGTAATAGATTGGCTAAGGAAGTCGTTTAGTTCATCTTCCGAAACATTAATCATTTGTTTCATTACTTGCCTAATTTGTTCCATTTATTGCTATTAATATCGTTTTAATTAGGCCGGCTGCACCATTGCGCTAACATCGGCTCTGATCGGCGAAGTTCTGAAAAAAAAACGGAGCGTAGCGAAAAAAAA
>JBEAVK010000400.1:0-5548 GCA_041160955.1 Bacteroidota bacterium | reverse complement strand
TTGCGGTAAAAATCGGCGGCATCTTGGTAGCCGCACATGGGCGCGCTGAACCACTCATCAAAATCGCGCCAGCGGCGTATATCCTTTAGTTTGGACACATTGAGGCGACCGGGGAAAAGTTCGTTTTTTATATGTATTTTTCGTTCCAATTTGCCCATAAATCGGGAACGATATATCCAATTGGAGTGCATATCTAGCGCATTTGAGCCGTATTCCAGATCGCAGGGTGCTGAAAACACGGCGGCGGCCTTTACTTCCGTGGGTATATTTTTGCCATTTACACCTAGGTATTTCATCGTAATATTAGCACCCATACTAAAGCCCGTTAGTGCTACAGTGGTATATTTTCCTGTATGAATGGCGTGATCTATCACTTGTCCTATATCTTTTATTTCGCCGTGGTGGTAAAGCCTGAATTGTTTATTCATTTCGCCAGAGCAGGAGCGACAATTCCAAGCGAGTACGTCCCAACCATTTTCGTTAAAAATACGGGCAGTACCACGAACATATTGACTATTGGAACTACCTTCGAGTCCGTGGGTGATAATGACCAATTTTTTGGAACCGGTGCGTAACCAATCCAGGTCTAAAAAATCATCGTCGGGGGTAAGGATGCGCTCGCGGGTGAAGTGGATACCGGGTATTTTGCGAAAAGCACCGGGAATGATGGTTTGTGCTTGACCACCTATGTGTAAAAAGGGCTGTTTGAAGGTGGGGGCAATGGGGGAATAAGGCATGTCAAATCTGTTTTTACTGTTATTTTACCGCAAAGTTTTTTTACTGAAAAAGCGTGATGTCCTCTTTTTCTACCACAAAAGTACACAAAAGAGCACAAAGCGTAGAGTGGATGTTTTATCGTAAATTGATACATTCAAATGTGTACGCAGCACTTTGTGTCCTAATTGCGCTCTTTTGTGGTAGAAAAATGTGTACGCAACGCTTTGTGGTAAAAAACGCGGCATTAAATTAAGTTATCCTTGCCGTTTATCCTTTTCAAACCGTTTTTTTATCCAAAAATCAAATAAAACCAAGGAATTTTCGGACTTTCGCACCTCAAAATTTATTCTATGAAATTTATTACAACAACCCTAATTACGCTTGTCATATCCTGTTCCGCAGTTTTTGCCCAAAAAGCAGGCAAAGATGTCGATAACACTAAAAAAACAGACAAAAAAGCCATCGCGCAGGCCAGTACCTATGGTGCTTTATCGTTCCGAAACATCGGGCCAGCGGTGACTTCTGGTAGGATTAGTGATTTTGCTGTAAATCCCAATAATTCAGCCGAATACTATGTCGCATCAGCGTCAGGTGGTGTGTGGAAAACCAAAAACGCAGGTACTACTTATGAACCTATTTTTGATGACCAAGGCTCTTACTCCATCGGTTGTGTAGCCATTGATCCTACCAATTACAATACCGTTTGGGTAGGTAGTGGCGAAAACAACAACCAACGCTCTGTATCTTATGGCGATGGTGTGTATAAATCCACCGATGGCGGCAAATCGTGGAAAAATATGGGATTAAAAAATTCAGAGCATATTGCCAATGTCGTTGTTGATCCTACTGATCCAAATACCGTTTATGTAGCGGCTTATGGCCCAGTTTGGAGCGATGGCGGCGACCGTGGCGTTTACAAATCCACCGATGGTGGCCAAAACTGGACTTGCGTAAAATCGGTGAGTGCTTATACTGGTTGCAATAACCTTATCATGGATCCGCGCAACCCAAAAGTACTGTACGCGGCCTTCCACCAACGCCAACGCAAAGTATTCACTTATATCGGTGGTGGCCCAGAATCGGGGTTGTTCAAAACCACCGATGGCGGTGCTACTTGGAATAAAGTAGATGGTTTGCCCAGCGGCGATATGGGGCGTATCGGCATTGATGTGTCGCCTGCCAACCCCGATTATGTATATGCCGTGGTAGAAGCCCAGGCCGGATCGGGTGGCATATACCGCTCTGTCAATCGAGGTGCTTCTTTTGAAAAAATGAGCGGTACCAGCACCAGTGGCAACTATTACCAAGAACTCACCTGCGACCCAAAGAATCCCGAACGTATTTTCATCACCGATACCTATTATAAAGTAAGTTATGATGGCGGTAAAACGGTAAAAAACCTAGGTGAAATCAATAAACACATTGATAACCACTGTATCTGGATCGATCCAACCAATACCAACCACTTGCGCGTAGGTTGCGATGGTGGTGTCTATGAAACATGGGACAATGCCAAGACATGGGAATTCAAGCAAAACTTGCCCGTTGTACAGTTTTATAAAGTATCTACCGATAATGCGTTGCCCTTTTACAATGTGCATGGCGGCACACAGGATAATTTGAGTTTGGGTGGCCCATCGAGGAGCACAAGTGCCAATGGTATTCCCAATTCAGATTGGTTTGTGACGAGCACAGGTGATGGTTTTGAATCACAAGTAGATCCTACTAACCCAGATATTATTTACGCGCAAAGCCAGTATGGAGGTCTCAATCGCTTTGACCGTAAAAGCGGCGAAGGGTTATACATACAAGCACAAGCGGGCGAAAACGACCCTGCTTTGCGCTGGAACTGGGATGCGCCCTTGGTTATTTCAAGCCATTCGCCCAAGCGTTTGTACCACGGTGCTAATATCGTATTCCGTACCGACGACCAAGGAAGTTCTTGGCGCGCCATTAGCCCCGATTTGTCGAGGGGAATTGACCGGAACAAATTGGAAATTATGGGCAAAGTATGGAGCATAGATGCGATTGCTAAAAATGGTTCGACGGATATTTACGGCCAAACGACTTCCATCGCAGAGAGCACTTTGGACGAAAACATACTTTGGGTAGGTACCGATGATGGCCTCGTGCATGTTACCCGCGATGGCGGCAAAACTTGGGAAAAAATAGATAATATTAAAGGTGTGCCAGAACGCTCGTATGTGCACCAAGTGATTGCATCGCAGTTTGACAAAAACACCGCGTATGTATGCTTTAACCACCACCGTTATGGCGATTTTAAGCCCTATTTGCTCAAAACAACCGATGGCGGAAAATCGTGGAATTCGATCAGCGCTACTTTACCCGAGCGCGGTAGTGTTTATTCGATTGCAGAAGACCATGTTGACCGTAATTTATTGTTTTGTGGTACCGAATTTGGCATGTTTTTCACCAGAGATGGTGGCGAAAATTGGTTAGCCATGAAATCCGGTTTACCGACGGTAGCGGTTAGAGATATTGAAATTCAACGCCGCGAAAACGATTTGGTTTTGGCTACTTTTGGTCGTGGTTTTTATATTTTGGACGATTACAGCCCATTGCGCAACCTCACCGATGCTCAATTTGAAGCCGAAGCCACCGTTTTCCCGATTAAAGATGCTTTGCTTTATGTCCCTAATATGCCATTAGGGTTGCGCGATAAAGGCCACCAAGGCAGTAATTATTACGCTGCCGAAAATCCACCTGTGGGTGCTGTATTTACATATTGGCTCAAAGACGATATCAAAACCTTGAAAGCCAAACGCAAAGCCGCTGAAAAAGAAAAAGCAGAGAAAAAAGAGGCTATTTCGTACCCAACAGAAGCAGAATTGCGCTTAGAAGACGAACAACCCGAGCCGTTTATCCTTTTCACCATTACCGATGAAAAAGGTAGTGTAGTGCGCCATATCAAAACAGGTGCTAACAAGGGCATGAAACGATTGGTTTGGGACCTGCGCTACAATACCACCGCGCCAGTTCAAGGCAGGTACAAACCAGCACCCGATCAATTATTTGGTGGCGAAGAAACAGGGCATTTAGCCATTCCGGGTAAATATTTTGTAGCGATCAGTAAATTTGAAGATGGCTCCATGACGGCACTCACCACTCCAACACCTTTTAATGTAAAAGCATTGGGGAATGCTAGTTTGCCAGCAAAAGACCAACAAGCCTACCTTGCATTTTGCAAAAAAGTAGCCGACCTGCGCCGCGATGTAGCCGCTACTAATGGCATTTTTGGGGAATTAAATGACAAGTTGAGCAATATTAAAACCGCTTTAGACGATATTGCAACGCCACCCGGAGGGATTCATAAAAAGATCACCGAACTCAAATCAAAAATGAACGAAATAGATCGCATACTCAATGGCGATGCTACTTTGGCTAGGCGCGAATTTGAGACCAAATCATCTATCAACGACCGTATTGGAAGGGTACAAGGAGGTTTGTGGAGTGTAACTTCTGCACCGACAAAAACCTTTCAGGACGATTACGACATTGCTGTAAAACAATTAAAACCTGTGATCGACCAGTTAAAATCTGTCGCAGCGGAGATTGATGTAGTGGAAACGGTGTTGAATAAACACGCTGCGCCTTACACGCCGGGAAGGTGGCCAAATTGATCTAAAAGAAAAAAGTTTGTTTTCAGCAGTTATCATCACATTCAATGAAGAGCGAAATATACGCAGGTGCTTGGAATCGCTGAAAGGCGTGGCCGATGAAATTGTGGTATTGGACTCGTTTTCGACCGACAAAACACCAGAGATTTGTGCCGCGTTCGGGGTGCGTTTTTTTCAACATGCTTTTGATGGGCATATTGAGCAGAAAAACCGCGCTTTGACCCTTGCTTCTTTCGATATTGTGCTCTCTTTGGATGCCGATGAAGCCTTGGATGACAACCTGAAAAATGCTATTCAGCAGTGTACCCAAAACTGGCTCGCCGATGGATACACCATGAACCGATTGACCAATTATTGCGGTCAGTGGATCCATTATTCAGGTTGGTATCCCGATAAAAAACTGCGTTTATTCGATCGCAATAAAGCCCAATGGGGAGGGCTCAATCCGCACGATAAAATTATGATGGCAGATCAGGCACGCATTGAACATTTGGAGGGAGATTTACTGCATTATAGTTATTATTCCGTTGAAGAACATCGAGAGCGCTCGCATAAATACGCCTTTATAGGAGCGCAAGCTATGCTCAATGCTGGTGAAAAAGGTTATTATTACCAATTGATTATCAATCCATTATCTAAATTTGTTCGTAATTATATCCTTAAAAGGGGTTTTATGGATGGTAAGGCTGGTTGGACAATTTGTACGATAACTGCATTAGAAACGTTTTGGAAATATCGATATTTGCTCAGGCTTCAATCTAATTAAATACGATTACTGATTACTTAAAAACGATGAAAAAATTACTAATTATTACAAGCCTGTTTTACTTGTTGATGGCGATGGCTTGCGGTGGCTCTAAACCCGCTCCGCGTCCGGCACCCCGTCCCAGCAAACCACCATTGACACAAAAAACAGCACCTGCCAAAGCACCTGTAGAGGAGCGTCCACAACTGCCGATCCAAGACAATTACAAGAATATTCAATGGGTAGATAGTGAGCGGTTGATGCCTGTTTTGGAAGATGCCCAACGTTTGAAAAAAAATGTTTTTGTAGTATTTCACGCTACTTGGTGCGCGCCTTGCAAAGTAATGGAAGAAGAAATTTTCACCCAAAAACAAGTATATGATTTTTATAACGCGCATTTTATCAATTTCAGAACTGATTTTGACTCCGATGCAGGTAAAACCATCGC
>JBEAVK010000302.1:0-11055 GCA_041160955.1 Bacteroidota bacterium | reverse complement strand
CTTGGTACGTTATGACTTTTTTAGCGGTTGTTTTCCATACGCCTAAAACCCAGCAAAGCCAACAAAGCAAAGCCACAAGTGACGATCCATAAGGTATTAAATCCCCATGTGGCAATGATTTGCGTGCCTAACAAGGGCGCAAAAATATTAGCAAAAGAATAGGACAATCCATAAGCCGCCATATATCCGCCTTTATTGGCCCGTTCATTGGCTATAGAGTAGGCCAAATTACCACTAAATGGCATGACCAGCATTTCGCCAAAGGAAATAAAAATCATGTACAAAACAGCAGCAAATATGCCTACCACTGGTATTAAAAAGGCTGAATAAGCCACAATATACAAGAAAATACCGATTTGGACATACACAAATGGCGGCCTTCTTTTTTCAATATAAAAGATAAATGGCATTTCAATCAAGAAAACCAATGCGCCATTTAAGGCCATTATCCATCCAATTTTATCTTCCTGCCAACCAAAACTATCCTTAAAATAAACGGGTACCGTCCATAACATTTGCATAAATGCCATTGCTCCTAAAAAAGTAAAAAATAGAAAAGGCATAAAGGTTTTGTCCAAATAAGGTTTTATTTTGGGTAAATCTTTACTTTCCTCTGTTGCCGCCTCCAATTCAGTTTTCTTTACTGGTTTCAATAGCAAACGCAACCCAATAGCCGCTGCTATACAAGTCAACCCATCGGCCCAAAACAACCAATGCCAGCCAAAATTACCCGCAATAATACCGCCCAAAGCAGGCGCAATCGTAAATCCAAGGTTATAAGCCAACCTCAATACAGAAATAGAACGTGTCCTATTCGTTGTATTGGTATAAAGCGCCATAGCTACTTGGTTGGCTGGCCGAAATGATTCTGAAATGACACTTACCGAAAACACAGCTAAGCACATAGGCCAAAAATTTTGCACCAAAAGCATTGATAATAACAATAAGCCATTGAGCAATAAGGAGAGCAATTGTACAGGATAATACCCCACTTTATCAGTCAATCTGCCGCCTATCCATGTTCCCACCAAGGCACCAATGCCAAACATGGTCATCACATAACCCGCCTCAACAATAGAAAACCCAAGGTGTTTGGTGAGATAAACAGATAAAAAAATAAGTACCATACCGCCACAGCGGTTGATAAAATTAACAAAAGACAATAACCAAACCGCTCGAGGGATGCCTTTAAATGAATTGGTCCAATGGGTGTAAAAGGTTAAAAGCATAATTTTTTTAGAAGGCTAGTATAAAGAGTATTCAGTACCTAGGAACTGTGTTGGAATAAAGGTACAGATTGATGCACATCTTTTGCCCTCATATTTCCTCTTTTTCTACTTAAATAGGTAGGCTATTCGCGCAAAAAAACAGAAAATCTGAGACCAAAATCTGAAGCCTGAATTTGTACCTTTATTCCAACACTGTTCCTTAGGAACAAGTACTTCTAACATTAGGAACGAAAAAACACAGAAAAAGATTCCAATGTTGGTAATTTTTGCAAGAGCAGTAGGTCTCGAACCTACAACCTTCAGTTTTGGAGACTGACACTCTACCGATTGAGCTATACTCCTGAATGATTAAGTATTTGGGCAAAAATACTTATTAATGTGTAGCAATGGAGAGACTCGAACTCCCGACCTCCGGTATGTAAAACCGTTGCGCTTGCCGCTGCGCTACACTGCTATTACGATCCGACAATAGGACTCGAACCTATTTATCCTGTTTACAAGACAGGTGCATCACCAGGTATGCTTTGTCGGCTTTTTTGTTGCTGGCCTAATAGGATTCGAACCTATATCCATTGGGTTAACAACCCACCGCTCCACCGTTGAGCTATAAGCCAGTTTTGATTTTTGTAGTGGAGGCTATGGGTATCGAACCCACCTCACGCTGCTTGCAAAGCAACATCGCCATGCCTTGGAACATTTACCCCCGTATAATGGTATGTTATTGGTGCGCACGGACAGAATCGAACTGTCAACCTCGGTTTGGAAGACCGTGATTTTGCCATTAAACTACACGCGCAAACTTACTAATAGTGGGTCCGGAGGGACTCGAACCCTCACCCCCCGGTTTAAAAGACCGATGCCCTACCAATTGAGCCACGAACCCAGTGATTTTGTTTTTTCAACGCAATACACTGGGTTGCTTTCGAATATAGAATTGCATATTTGTTTGATTATTAATTAGTTATAAAAAATGAGTTTAGCCAAAGAAAATAGCTATTTTGTATAAAATGCAAGGGAATAACACTACCTGATTGGGCAACAAAAAAGAAGAAAGAAAAGGGAAAACAACAAAAATTCGCCTTTTATATTCGATTGCCCAGCATTTCGCCGCGCCGAAAACAAAACGGCAGACGATTAGTAGAGGAGACTATTGAGCGTATTATTCCCCTTCAATAGGAACTTATTTCGCTTGGTACACGCTCGCCAGTTTTTACACTGGGCGCATCCGAAACCCGGCTTTAGTGCCACGGGATTTGTCTGGATTGTATTGGATGTGCGTACCATTATTGTAAGTTAAAAATTGATGTTGATTGTGAATGTTGAAGTTAAAACCGTGTAGCGGTAAAATTAGTTCCTAGAGGTTGATTTTTTTCGTACTAGTATAACGCTTATTTATGAGTTGAAAGATGGTTGGAACAAGAAAGATCAATTTTGAAGAAGAAAAGTATTCACGCCATAGCGCAACGACGCAACATAAATTACATTTTTAAGGGGCGTAATATACCACTTTAAATACATAAAGTACAGCTGCTGCATCGTTGCACCATGGCATGAAAGCACTATCGAATCACTATCATTTTTAATGCGCCCAGTATCTTCCCATTTAATTGGAGGCACGGCCGTACGAAATAGATTCCAGCAGGCAAATCACCTACATTTAATATCGCTTGATTTATACCCGCATCTACTTTGCCTTGAACGACTTTCCTAATCGTTTGCCCATATTGATTTTGGATATCAAAAACAATCTCTTCGCTTTCAGGGAGGTTATAAGTAATTGTATATTGGTCTTGAACAGGGTTTGGATAGCCCTTCATTTCCAAATCTGAGTACTGATCAACGGGGCTATTGACTCCCGTCACCACCTGAGATAAGTTCATTTCATTCTGATGAATTACACTTCCATAGGCATCATAGAAAACTACGTGTACTTTTTGGGGTGTTGCCCCTTTATAAATAATAGACAATACTTTACCCGATAAATTTTCGGCTCTTAGTTCTTTATCCAAAACAAATCTGGCGTTGCGCAAATCATTTTGAGCCAATTGTATGCCTAATAATGAGGTAGTACCACCACAATTTACTTCCGTATTACTCACCCCAACAATTTCAGTATTGGTGGGTTGCAACAAATTGATGCCTATTGCCTTTACTTTTTTAGGGCCAACAGGTGGTATAGATTTATCCAGTAAAAACTGCGCCCAATGCAAAGGTTGTGACATTGAAACAACTGCCTTTACCCCTAGATTCCCATTATTGTTACCAGGCCCTACCCCACCCGATGGATTCCAAATATAACTTGTATCGCAGCCTTCTGAATTACAATAATCCACTTGCACATTTATTGTACCAGAAAATCCAGGGTTAGCAGGATAAGTGATCCAAAAATTGGCCGTTTGCCCAGGCATAAACGAACCTGAAGAGTTAGGTACAAACGTAATACTGTTACCGTTAGCATTTTGAACAGATGTGCCAGAAAGCGCGATATTACCCTGCAACCAATCTCCAAAAACTACATCGGAAGCCGTAATGGTTACACTACAAATCGTGTTATTTATGCTGCTTTGGTTGGAAATATCTAGTGCAATATGTGAGAACAAATCACCGGGACAAGTCATTTCTGGTGTAAAATCGATTTCGGTATGGCAGACTTGCTCACAAAATAATAACGACCCGGAAGTACTGGAACACGCTTCCCCATTTTGAATGGCCGTTAATACAATTTCCGTTGGAAGGTTGGGGTTTATTGGCTGAACAAAAAAAGAAAAATTAGGAACAAATGCGCAGGAGGCATTAAAAACATGATTACTGCTTCCAGACACTATATTTGTGGGGGACAAACAACTACCGCCACCACCGATATTCCCCCCTACAAAACTACCATTGGTCAATTGTACTCCTATTTGCCAATTGGGCTTAAGGCAGTTTGTAAGCTGTGATACAAAAACTTGGCCTGTTGGGCTTGTATTAAATTCTAAAAACGGGCAACAACAATCCAGTGTGTCCTTTTTTATACAAACCTCCGAAGAGCCTACAAAATGCACCACGTAGGTTAATACAACAGGCCCACCTGGCGGTATATTTAATTCAACAACTAATTGATTCGTAACGCACTGTGGGTAAAACGTAAACATATTAGAGCCTGGTCCAAAATTTTCAGTACCACACCCCATCCCATAAAATGCTTGTACATTAGGAATACTTGCACCGCCAGTAATGGACATTTCAACCGATTCCACCGTACAATCGGGTGGTAATTGGCTCAAATTCAAAATACTGCCGTTGCACTGCTCCTGTGAAGGTTTTACTTCAATAAAGCTACAGCAATTTGTATTGGGTACCGAATTACACCCGTCCGTTTCCTTATCATACGATATTGCTGTTCCTTTTTCATTCCATAAGAGTGCATCAGCCAAGGTTAATCTTGTGATATTATAAGGAGTTGCAACATGCTGTACACTATCTAAGGTAATGGATAGGGTCGTATCGCACTCGTAACCATCTAGTAAATTATCAAACCTTGCTAAGTGAATATCTTGGCCCTGAAAACCCAATCCACTACCCTTGGTCCTTGAGTCTGCGTAAAGGATATCACTACCGCCTCTTATCCAAACACGGGCAGGACTATTCACCATATCGTTGGTTTGGGGATCAATTTGATGAATGGTACCTGATTCAATACCCGTGGCATTTAATTCAAAACGGCAAAGAGCATTGTTCAGGTTATCAATATCCCTGCCCGCTACAAATAAATTGCCGGCATTATCCCGCCCAATATCGTCCAAACGCCTAAATTGTGGAAGATTATAACTCCATAAAGTAGTAAAATTGGCATCCAAGCACGCAATAAAACTGATATTATCCGAATTATTATATCCGGTAACAATAAGCCGCGTTGGGCCAGTAATAGGCAACCTAAATACATCCGTCACCATCATATTATTGGGAAACCTAACGGCTGTATTGACTGTTCCCGCTGGGATATTAACGGTATAAAGCACTCCATGACGATTAGGATTTTGAGTGTTATCTACAAAATTTCCACCTAACAATACTTGATTGCCCCCCCATGAAATCAAACGCGAGCCAAACTCACTATCCATATCTATTTGATTAGTTTCGTGATAAGCCCACCAGTTTGTAATATTTCCGGCTAAGTCCATTTGTAATATTCTGCCAAAATCCCACAGATCGGGTGTTTCTGCATCATTATTGACGGTACCTGAAATATAATAACTGGCAGCAATGGCACCCGGATTGGTCACACGAATGATACGGTTGAAAGATTCCCTTCTTGCGGGTAAATCATACACCCGTACCCAGTCAACATTTCCATTAGCATCCAACCTACAGAGGAAAGACTGATTATCCGGTTGTGTTGTCCCTGCTTGAATTACACCCTTATAACCAATCATATAAAACCCTGATGGATCTAAATCGGGATCAGTTTCGATGTATTCAAAATCGAGGGGCGTGGTAACGGAATCAAGAACTGTTGTCCAGTTGATATTACCAGTAATGGCCTCTATCTTACTCAATGTGGCATGAGGACGTCCATCATTGCCAGTACGTGTACCAGCCATATAAATAAAATCGCCTCTGCGCTTTACTCGGTTAACGCTATTGTTGGCAGCATCGCCATATGTGTTTGAAAATTGGGCTTGAGCAGAAAAAGCACAGCCAAGCAGCCAAAGTATGGCCACGAATATTCTATTTTTCATAAATTATGATGGGTTATGGTTATTGAACTGGATAAGTCATTTTGTGGAGAATATCTCCATTTTCGGCCATTAGTATTACTTGTACTTGTGTTGGCTTATTTCCTTCAAATACTAAATTGAGGAGGCTTTCATCAAGAATGGATGCATTGTCGGGCAAAATGAACATGGCTTCTTTTGAATTTTGTAAAGTTCGGTTAAGAGGCAAAATATTGCCCTGCATACTACCTACTTCAAGTGCAGCACCCGTTGCAGCAATAATTTTAGCGTCGGTATTCAAGGATTTGAATGATACAAATTTTACTTTTTTTGCATCGGGGATACTCGTTTTTTTCAACTGCAACGCTACTGCATACAAAGGTGATTGGCCTGGATTTTTCTCGGTCAATGCTATATTGCTCTTGTTTTCACCCAAGGATACATTTTCGGGAGTCCAAACAAAACTGGTATCGCAACCCGTTTCGCAATAATCTACGGTAATCGTGAGCGAACCAGAGTAAATGCCGCTATAGTTCAATTGTAAACAATGCGTTTCCGAAGGGGCAAAAGGATCAATGGATGGGTTAAAATTCAAGGTAAGTAAGTCTTCGGAAGCATCCCAAACACCAGAAAGCGGCGTAGTATTTTGGTCTAAATATACCGATCCCCAATCCATGTTAGTATTGGAAGGTGTTATAGTCATCTCACAAATATTACTGCCGTGTGCACTTTGGTTTGCAAGGCAAATTGTCATAAAACTCACCGCTGGAATAGGTTTTATACATTGATAAACCGTATCTAGCAGGGTCATGCAACAAGGATTTGTAGTTATTTCTTGGGTTTCGACGCAAGCCAAATTGGATTCTACTGGGGTATTCACCACGCCCCAGTTCCAATGTCTGAAGGGTGCGCTACCCTCCATTAGTTTAATGGCGATATTTCCAGCAGCGCTATTACAAGTATGGCGGTCTGCTGGGTTTTGTTGGGTAGTTTTTGCTTCAAAATTCGTTAAGACCGTTCCCAACTGAGGATTAAAATGAAATCCAATATTTTTATCGTTGGCATTGATTCCTGAAAGCCAATTCGTTGTACCAGTACTACCAATTAATGATGGGAAATAATCCAAACCCAATGGCTGCCAATTATCAATCTGATTGTTCGCCGTTGTTCCAGCATTCCAATAATCCGCTGGTGGTACTGTATTTATCCCCGTTCCCGAAACGACAAAGTCAAATTCCGCAGCACGCCCCTCCGTTCGGTTCAATATTTGGACATCGTTATTCGCATTATTTTTGGGTAACAAATCGACTATACCTGTCTGACTAAAAACAGGTGTGCCTACGGGTGACACCACCACCTCAAACTCCGCTGTACTTCCACTTGGCTGTCCAATATCCGCTACTTGTCCCCAAGGATCAGAAGCACTAGCACGTACAGATTTTTTTATTTCAAAGGCCGGCTTATGCTCTAATTGAACAAGGGCATTATTAGAAGTGCCTAGGGATACGGTAGAGGATGGCCTGAAAATCGAAAAGTTATTGGCAACCACTCCTGTCGCACTCTCGTTGCGTACACGCACCTGAAACTCAATATAATAAAATGGTTGTCCATTATTTATTTCAGCAGGCGGAATATTCACACTGCTACAACTTAATGAGTATGGACCGCATGATTTGCCGATAGCCGAAGGAATCGTAAATGGCACAATTTGAATGGCTGGATCTGTGCTAGGACTCACCATACCTGCATTCACGCCCCAAGGACTGGTGGTTACTGGTGGAAAAGTAGGCGAAGAATAAGAGTTAACAATGCCTATATATTCAAAATTATCACTTAAATATTCCTCTATCCGACCGTTTGCAGGCAAATCGGTAGTACCAAGGTTTTGTATCCTCAAACGATACGTAATAAGATCGCCTGAAGTATAATTGGGCTGAGGATCAAGTACCTCCTTATACAAACAAAAAATTTCAGATACGCTAGGTGTGAAACAAGCCGAACCGGAGTATGTTTCCATCAAATCTGTGGTTACGGTAATATCATTGCAGATTTCTGGGTACGGTAGCGGCAAGTTTGGGTCTAACGAGATATAAAAATCCAATATACGCGTTTGGTTTATAGGCACTACGAACGGGCATGTGGTGCTAAAATCCCATTTAACCTCCCCTGTACTTGGGTTAAAACTGGGCATCGAGCAAGTTCCCGATGGAGGATTATTAGGCTGAAATGCCTGCCATACATACGGACTTGGCAAGGCGGGCAATTGATCTACTATGGGATGCGTAAATGTCATGGGTGTTGCACCTGCTGAAAAAACTAAAGCGTAATAAATAGGACACCCAGGTGCATTATTCGTGCGTACTTGTTTGCTAAAAAAACCAGTTTGCCCATCCATGAGGTGGATAGTTTCGGCATCTGTATCGATGACCGATTCAGGAACACATGGGTTGTTAGCATTTATGCCACCCAAACTTCCTTTTAGCTCGCACTGATTCGTTTTGCACCCAGAGGCTGTAGCATCGTACAACACTTTTACCCAAAAACGGCGGCGAGTAGGGACAAAAGGACCAGCACCATTGAATACTAAAAGATCACCTAACCCAAACTCGACATTGCTGTAGGGGGTATTCAATACGGGACTTACACTTACTGGGGTAATATCATATACGGAAACAGGATTGGGCGTAACAAAGCCTACTATTGTACCGTTTAGCCCAGCGATTAAATCGGTTAATTTGGCATTATAAAGGTTGAGTTGACCATAAGGCTGAGTGCCGTTAGGGCCGCCATTGGAGACCACAAACTCATACACTATTTCGCGTTGAAAAAAGGAACGAGGACAACTAGATCCTCCGGGGCCGTAAAACCAGTTACTGCTCACTAAGTTTTTTTGCACAGACCAATAATTTTGGGCTGTGGCAGTTGTTTCAATTTGGCCAATTTCAGTTGTGGTAATTTCAAAAGTACTTCCATTAGCCATAGTAATTTTTAGCCCAATATCGTTGGTTGCAGTTGCTCCATTGCATGTAACGCCATTGGGGAAACGGGTTGAAAACACCACTGTTCCGCTAATATCTTGGGCTAATCCATTTGGATCCTCAAATTTATAGCCAATATTACCACCCAACTGCCCAGCACTAGGCAGGCTAGAGGAGGTGAGAAAAGCATTACATGTACCGGTAAGCGTCGGTTGGGTCAATATTTCAACAGAACTTTGAATATCTGCATCCAAAATAGCGACTTTAGTACCCGCAGGGATAGTAAAGGTGTAAATGTAACCATAAGACGCACCCGATGGAATAGTGGCAGCACTCGTGTAATGGCTGAGTGAAGCACCATTTTCGGTAAAGGTTTGTGTTTGTTGTGCATAAAGGCCAGAAAATAGCCCCCAGCACAAAAGCATTAATAAATGTTTCATGTGAAATGATTTTTTAAAAAATGGTTGATGAAAATGATAGTGCATTCGTCATTGACTGTCAAAAAAATGATATAAAATTGATGGAGCAAAGGTGAAGCAACCTATGCCCGAGGAACAAACTCATTTTGCCAAATTTGTATCTGAAAAAATAATATAACAGGGGCTATTAATTAAGGAAACAGGATGATAAGGAAGGGTGATGAAAGATAAAACAGTAAAAGTATCTAAAATAAATTTGAAAAAAAACCCAATACTTTTGAAATTCAAAGAATAAAATATCACTTTTGTATCTTCAAAAAAGTTTTAGTTACACGCATTACATGCAAAAATCACGTTTATTTGAGATCCTTGCTGCTGCATCACCCTCCGATTGGAAGGAAATAGGTCGCTGTGTGGCGTCGCCCATATTCAATCGCCACGAGCAGGTGCTCGAATTATGGCAGTATTTGCACCATTGTTTGAAAAATAATATACCGCCTGAAAAAGAACAGGCTTGGGGAAAAATTTGGGCTAACGAACCCTTTACAGAAGTACGCCTCCGCAATGCCATGACCCGATTACTGGGTGTAGTAGAATCCTATTACCTACTCAAACACACCCAAAACCATCCGGAAAACGCTTATCTCGGTATGGTAAAGGAGTTTAGGCAGGCCAATTTACAGCGACAAGCAGACTCGTATTTACAGAGTATAGAGGAAATCCACGAAAAATCTAGCCTCCGAGATGCTAAATTTTACTTTAATGCATTCCAAATTGAATCAGAAAAATTTGTTTGGCTAACACAACAAAACCGCATCATCAACACTACGTTACAAAATAGTTCTGATAACCTCGACATATTTTTTCTTGCACAAAAACTTAGGCAAGCATGTATTACCTCCGCCCATAGCACCATTCAAAAAACAAATTATGACAATGGACTACTCGAAAAAGCATTGGAATACCTGCACAATGGCCGTTATCTTGATATTCCTGCCGTTGGTATTTATTATTGGGGCTATAAGGCAATATCGAACCAGGAAGACGAAGCGGCTTATCGGCACTTTAAAACACTTTTACTTGAAAAAAGTAGTGTTTTTGAGGTTTCGGAGCAACGCGATCTATTTCTGATGGCTGCGAACTATTGTATTCGCAAAAAAAATACAGGCAATAAGGAATTTTCAAAAGAAGCATTAGAGATTTATCAGCATGGGTTGTCAATCGGTGTTTTGTTGAATGATGGCCAGATTTCGCGGTTTACTTATACCAATGTTATTGTATTTGCCATTATTGAAAAAGATTTTGAGTGGGCAGAGGCGTTTATCCAACAATACTCCGATGTATTGGCCGAACAGCACAAAGAACAAATACGTTCTTATAATTTAGCAAAACTAGAATTTGCCAGAGGGAATTACGATCTATCCTTACAATACCTCCAATTGGCGGAGTATAAAGACCTTTTATTTAATCTATCGGTAAAAACTTTGGCACTGAAAATCTATTTTGAAACCAATAATATTAATACACTACACGCCCATATTGATGCCATGCGCAATTTTATTCGAAGACACAAAGAACTTGGATACCATGCAGAAATATTCCAAAACACACTGTCTTTTGCCCGCCGTATCCTGCTTTTGGCCAGTTGGGATGAGGAAAAAAAAGTAGCACTTCGGCAACAAATAAAGGAGACAACTAAAGTGGCGGAAAAAGAATGGTTATTGGCCAAACT
>JBEAVK010000369.1:0-14916 GCA_041160955.1 Bacteroidota bacterium | reverse complement strand
AAAATCGACCTGCGCAGCGGTCAAAATCCATCCTTAATAAATTATAATCTTGTCCAAGCCTAGCATATTTAGTCCCATCAGGAGAAAAAGCACAATTGTTTGCCCATCTTTTCAGTGCGAGCGTGGTATATCCCATTTTTTGCTGCTTCACTTCAATTCCTGCTGGAGAAAGATACACCAGGTGGTAGGTATCGTCTTCTTCTGCGGCTACAATCCACCAATCCCTTCCATTGCCATGCCTTACCGCTGTTATACCATCGGCAAAACGTCCACTAGATAAGAATACATTTTTTCGGATCACCCTTCCTAATCCATTGTCTAAATTCATATCGATGAGTGAATAAAGTAATTCATCTGGAAAATGGTCTCCATCATTGGATGCTATTTGAAACAACAGATACATATTATCCCTATTAGGGTACGGTAGAGCAAGGAGTCCTTGATAAATGTTATAACCAACAGAATCTTTAATACAACTTTGCCTGAAATTTGCGCCCCCGATCCCATTGATGGAATCACCGTCTGTCATCATTTGGTGTTTGGCGTTCATAATCATACAGCCATCGGAATAAAATAATAATTTTCCAGCAGTATCAGACATTATTGCTGCTCCTTTCAATCCTCCTAATAAAGGCGTTGGACTTATCTCCATAGGCGACTCATTAAAATTGAACATAGTGCCAGGAGGGTTAAGTCCTACTTTATGATACCCTAAAAGCCAGGTATAGTCGTGTTTGTCTTGCGCGGATAAGGAATGGATAAATAGACCTAGCAGGCATATAGATGAAAATGTATATTTCATAGGAATAGGAATAGGTTGTGGTCTCGATTTGTTCAAAAGTAATAAAAGATAAACAATAAAAGTAAAATAAACTTATAAAGTCAAAAATTATTGTTTGTTTTTCAAGATGTACCATTGCTCACGCCTTAATGAAAAGGCGTTTGTAAAGAACTCCCAAATTTATGTATTTTTCAGACCCCGTCAAGATTTATTACTGCCAATATTTCAACTTTTTTTTGATTGAGCGATACAACATTTAGATAAATGTAAATTTTGGCGAAAGTCCCAATATTTTTTCGGAATTTTGCGCCGCCTTAACGAATGCATCTGATCTTCTTTTATTATAACGGAAGAATTATGAATGATTGTTCATGATTTTTTTATTACCCTAACGTAAATTTACGTATATTATATAATTTCATGGAAAAACTCAAGCAAATTGCTCCCGCAACTGGGAAACTTGGTATTTTGACACCCGGTTTGGGCGCCGTTGCCACTACATTTATTGCCGGTGTTATTGCCTCCCGAAATGGCTTAGGGCAACCTATCGGGTCCCTTACCCAAATGGGGCGTATCCGCGTGGGTAAACGCACCGAACACCGCCAGCCACTAATCAAAGAATTTGTGCCGATTTATGCACTAGATCAGGTGGTATTTGGCGGTTGGGATATCTTTGAGGATAATGTCTATCAAGCTGCTTCGCATGCCAAGGTATTGGACCAGCAGTTGTTGGATGCACTCAAGCCCGAGCTGGAGCAAATCAAACCCATGTCGGCAGTATTTGATAGCAGTTATATCCGCAATATTACGGGGCCAAATATTAAAAAGGGCACCTCAAAAATGGATTTGGCGGAGCAATTGATCGCCGATATTCAAGATTTTAAAATCAAAAATGATTGCGAACGCTTAGTCATCGTATGGTGTGCTTCTACGGAAGCCTATATTGAATCGAGCGCGGTACATGCTACATTGGCGACTTTTGAGCAGGGCTTGCGCGATAGTGCACAAGAAATTGCACCGTCTCAAATTTACGCTTACGCAGCACTCAAATGTGGTGTGCCATTTGCCAATGGTGCGCCTAACCTCACTTGCGATATACCCGCAATAGTAGAATTGTCGCAAAAAACCAAAGTAGCCATCAGCGGTAAGGATTTTAAAACGGGCCAAACCCTGATGAAAACCGTAGTTGCACCGGGTCTTAATGCACGCGCATTGGGTGTACGTGGCTGGTTCAGTACCAATATCTTGGGCAACCGCGATGGCGAAGTACTGGACGCTCCCGAAAACTTCAGGACTAAAGAGGTTTCTAAAGGCAATGTGTTGGACGGTATTTTTAACGCCGAATTACAGCCCGAACTCTATGGCGAACTCTACCATAAAATCAGGATCAACTATTATCCGCCACATGGCGATAATAAAGAGAGTTGGGACAATATCGATATTTTTGGTTGGTTGGGCTACCACATGCAGATCAAGATCAATTTCTTGTGCCGCGATAGTATCCTCGCCGCGCCTATTGTATTGGACTTGGCATTGCTGATGGATTTGTCTCAACGCGCTGGTTTGTACGGTATTCAGGAATGGTTGTCCTTTTATTACAAAGCACCACAAACAATGCCTGGCCTGCCAGCCGAGCACGATATATTCAAACAATTGAGCAAGTTGGAGAATACGCTCCGCTATCTCATGGGTGAAGATTTAATTACGCACTTGGGGCAGGACTACTACGAAGAATTCAATGAGCAATTCGATAAAAACATGGAAAATCCTGCTTAGCGGATTTGGTTCAGGATGGCTACCTGTAGCACCCGGAACATGGGGTGCTGCGGTGGCCATCCTGATGATATGGCCATTAGTAGCCTTACCTACAATATGGATTACCCCTATTTTGACGGTGTTGATCTTGATTTTTTTATGGATAGGCGTAAAAGGATCCAATTTGGTGGAAGCAGAATGGGGCGATGATCCAAAGCAGACTGTGATAGATGAGATGATTGGTGTGTGGATTGCTATATTAGGTATGCCACTCACTTGGCCTTGGTTATTAGGCGGTTTTGTATTGTTTCGTTTTTTTGATATTGCCAAGCCATTGGGTATTCGTCAATTAGAAGCCATCAAAGGAGGTTGGGGTATTATGCTTGATGATGTGCTGGCGGGTGTCTATGCTAATCTTGTTTTACAAGTCGTTATTTTGATCATTCATGCTTAAAGCAGTTCAGTTTAAGATCAAAGCGTATGCAATCGTCTTAAAATACGCGTTAAATTCATTAGCGGCTACCGCTATGGATTTCACGACATTTCATTTTTTAGTAGATCGGTTTGGCGTTGAAGCAGTGACGTCCACGTTTTTGGGTAATGCGATGGGAGCGGTTATTTCGTATTCGATGTTGCGACTTTGGGTATTCAAGGATGCATCTGGGCGGCAATCCGGGCAACAAATTGGTAAGTTTATTGCGGGTGTAGTCATGATTACGATAACCAATATGATTTTTGTCTCCATGCTCCATTATTTTTTTGAATGGTCGGCTTGGCCTGCACGTATTGTATCGGCTATCGGAGCGTGGTTATTGGGTTATTGGTTCAATCGAAAAATTGTATTCAAATAAATATGTCCATTTTTTGTAAAACCACACCATCTCTACTAATGAAAAGGTTTTCTATCCATATACAAAGTGCAATCGAAATAATCGAACAAATCAACTATGGCTAACTTTCTAAAAGATTTCGGACAACCCTTGGTCTATCGCGTCATACAGCCGTTAATTGGGCTTTTGGCACGTATGGGAATTACCCCGAATGCTATTACAATGATTGGTTTTTTTTTAAATATCGTAGCAACTACGATATTTATTTGGGGAGCTATCACAATGCCTAAAGACCTGCGCGTAGTAGGTTGGGGCGGTGCAATGATCCTCTTTGCGGGGCTTTTTGATATGATAGATGGCCGGCTCGCACGCGTGAGTGGCCAAGAAAGTAAATACGGCGCGTTGTTTGATTCTGTGATTGACCGTTATAGCGAATTGGTGATGTTTTTGGGTATCTGCTACTATTTGGTTTACGAGCACTATCCTATCAGTGCATTATTTGCCTTTATTGCGATGATTGGCTCCATAATGGTTTCGTATGTGCGCGCTCGCGCAGAGGGCTTGGGAATTGAGTGTAAAGGCGGCCTAATGCAACGCCCCGAACGTGTATTGACAATTGGTATTTCTGCTATTTTTTGTACTCTTTTGCGTGATTATTTAGCGCCTTACCACTACACTCCCGAAGGTTGGGCCTTCCCTCTACTCGAAAGTATTAGCGTTTTTACATTTCCCATCTTTATTATGGCCATATTGACCAATATGACTGCAATGCAAAGGATGAGAGATTCAAAAAAAGCACTCAAAGGCAGTTAATTATGTCCAAATACTTATTATTCAAAACTAAATTATGGATCAAGCACAGCAAAAACGGCTACTTCAAGTACTGCTCGTGAGCATCCCCTACTTTTTGTGGTGTACGTACTTGGTAGAGGCGCGGCCAGAGCATTATGTGATGTATATCGCTGTGGTGACCTGCTATTTAGCGACAGAAAAAACCCGTATTTGGGTATATAATTTTGCAGGACTCATTATGTACTGGGTGGTGTATGATTCTTTGAGGATTTGCCCCAATTACAAGATTAACCCAGTCCATATATCAGAACCATATCTCTTTGATAAGCAGTGGTTCGGCATAACAACGGAGGCCGGGCGACAAACCTTGAATGAGTTTTTTGCCACACGAACCACTACGGCATTAGATATAACTACGGCACTGTTTTACTTATCGTGGCTGCCCGTTCCGATACTGTTTGGTACATGGTTAATATTCAGAGATAAGATCTTATTTCGCCAATTTATGTATGGTTTTTTATGTACCAATTTGATCGGATTTGTGCTGTACTACTTGTATCCAGCTGCTCCACCTTGGTATGTAGAACTCAATGGGTTTGTGTTTAATCCTGATACTGGACGGAGTGCAGCGGGGTTGGAACGCTTTGACCAATTGATTGGAAAACCATTTTTCCATAATATGTACCAACGCAATTCAAATGTATTTGCGGCTATCCCCTCTTTACACTCGGCTTACCCTTTGATTACATTATTCTATGCACGCCAAGTACCACAGCGGTGGCCAACAGTACTTTTTGTATTTCTATCGCTTGGAATATGGTTTTCTGCTGTATATTTGAGGCATCATTATGTTATTGATGTAATCTTGGGCGCATTAACTGCCGTCGCGGGTTATATTCTTGCACGATGGGTTTTTCGTTTAATCCAACCTAATCAACAGTAAAAATTTGACCGATTTTAACATGAGACACTTTCACATACTTATTGTAGGTATATTTTGCCTAATTACTATTGGCGCAAAAGCACAAGGTATTACCATCAGCAACTGTGCTGAATTTCCAGTTTGCATGCCATTTAATAGCTGTACTGCTGCTACTGCCTCTGTTTGGTTGGATGCTACGACCACTTGTTTTAACCCAAATGTCAACTTTAGTTATAAAGTGGATTTTGGTAATGATGGCAGTTTTGAGGTGCAGGACATGGGCGATACTGTTACCCAAAGTTTTCCTATTGGGGTAAGCCGTATCTCTTGGCGGGCTACCTCCAACTGTGGCCATGTAGCCACCTGTAACCAGGTTATCTCTGTAAAAGATTGTCAGCAACCTACCCTTATTTGTCGCAATGGCATCACCCAAAGTCTGGATAATAACTGTTCCATGATTGTAAACGCACAGCAATTTGTGCTTTCTGCTACGGATAACTGTACGCCCTCCAACCAATTGGTGTATGGACTTCGCAAAGCAGGGACAGGAACAGGATTCCCTCCACATGATACCATAAGTTACCGTCTTTGTGATAATGGTACCAATATTGTAGAAATGTGGGTAAAAGATGCCGTTGGTAATATCAATCAATGCGCCAATTATGTACTGGTGCAAGATAACTCCAATTTTTGCCCGTGCATACAGACGACTGATTTGACGATTAAAGGCTGTGCCCGCACTTCAACTAACACCAAATTAAATACTTATCGGATACACGCCTCAGTGCAAGGATCTGGTACTGGTGTTGCCAATGTCAATAAACAGGAAGTAGTTACTTCATTGGATTCCTGCTTTACCATGCCTATATTGGGGCTTCCAGCAGGGCTTAATGGTACTGTCCGCCTTAGAGCAGCACGAACAGATATGATGACCAACGGCGTAACGGCTTATGACTTGGTGCTGATTAGTCGGCATATCCTAAATTTAGAACCAATGACCACTATTTACCAAGTAATGGCCGCGGATGTCAACCGTTCACAAACCGTAACTACGTTTGATATTGTGGAAATACGAAAAGTAATTTTGGGTACAAAAGATACTTTTCCGGCTGTGCCTGCATGGCAATTTATTCGCCCTGTTGCAGATCCCTCTCAGTTGATCAATTTTGCAGCGGTGAAAGATACATTTATGGTGCCATTAAACAACTTAAGCGGCGTGGTGAATAGGAGTGGTTTCAACTGGATTGGTATTAAATCTGGGGATATTGACCGGACAGCATCGCTGACTGGCGAAATATTGGAAGAACGCAATGGTGCAACACTCTTGATGACAACCAAAGACCGCTGGGTAAATGCTGGCGAGCAAGTGATAGTCCCCATTGCGCTTTCCGAATCGGTCGATCTTACCGCTTGGCAATTGGCCATTAAACCTCGGAACTCGGCCACCATTACAACCGTAGAAGGACTACCTGAGGACGCTTACGCGATACACCCCGATGGAGGTGTGCGTATGCTCTGGATGGACGAAAACCTAGGTGCCGTGCGCGCATATCGCGCGGGTGAGCAGATTGCCCAAGTCAGGGTGCAGGCGGAGCAAGCCGGCTGGTTGTCACAATTATTGGAAAGCGACCCCAATGCGCCAGTTGAGGCGATTACAGGCGCGGTACAAGTACGACCCGTGGCTTTCCAATTTGTTCCCCTAGCGCAGGATGGAAATGTAACTGTGGTCTATCAGCCTTATCCCAATCCATTCAGCGGGCAATTGGCTTGGCCACTACTATTAGACAAAGAGGAGACTGTACGCCTGCAAGTATTTGATGCTGCGGGACAAGCAATATATGAAGAAAACCGTTCTTTGCAGGCTGGTTATCAAGTATTTAATGTTGACTTGAGCACAACTACCCGAGGTTCTTACAGCTGGCGCTTGATTGCTGGAGCAACTGTTGCTACCGGGAAGACGGTGCGGTATTAAGTATTTGCATGAAAAAATTTATTACAGAGGGTATTTGTACCTTTTTTCTAATGTTATCTATATTAATGGCGAGTGGTGTGTTAGCGCCACTCGCTGTTGGTTTTTTGTTGATGGCGATGATTTATAGCGGTATGCGCATTTCAGGTGCGCACTACAATCCTGCTATTTCTTTTGTCATGCTACTGCAAAACAGGATCACCCGCGACGAATTTCCTTTGTATGTGGTGGCTCAAGTAATCGGTGCTGCGTTGGCATCAGTGATCAGCGGTTTTTTGTTAACCGCAGTGGCCACTATGGATACAGGTGTACGAACGAATCACACCATAGCGGCTTTAGTAGCAGAATTTGTGGGTACTTTTGCGTTGGCGTATGTTTTTCTCAATGTGACATTGCCCAAAAGAGTAGTGGGTAATATGTACTATGGTGCTGCTATTGGCCTTACGGTAACGGCCTTAGGTGTCATGCTGGAAGGTGTGTCAGGAGCAATATTTAATCCTGCTGTGGCATTGGGTATGGCTATTTCGGGCAAGATTGCCTGGGGTGATGTTTGGTTGTACTTAGTAGCGGCATTTTTAGGTGCGGGTGCAGCGAGTACAGTGTTTACGCTATTGGAAGCGCAAGAAGACTAACCCATCCCTAAAGATGCAGACCAAACCCCTTGTAGGTTATATATCACTTCTCCTTTTTGCCGTAGGTATAGTTGCATTTAATGGGCTACTCGATCGAAATGCTTTTGGTGCATTATTAACGGGTTATAGCTTACTTTTTGTCCTTTATTTGGTTATCTTGCGTACGGTTCAGCAATCTGTCTTTTCTCTCCGATCCATTCTTATTGCGGGTATTGTCGTCCGTATTGCTTTATTATTTGGATTGCCCCGCTTGTCCGACGATTGTTATCGCTTTCTTTGGGATGGGCATTTGTGGAACCACGGTATTCATCCATTTGCGCATACGCCGCGGTATATTTTAGCCCATTTTCAAGTGGCTGGAATAGATGCAAAATGGCTTTCCTTGCTTAATTCGCCAGATTATCATACGATTTATCCTCCCATTGGGCAGTTGTTCTTTAGGATAGCGGCTTGGATTGCGCAGGGCAATTTGCCAGTGGGTGTTTTTTGTTTAAAGATGTTTCTGTTGCTCGGTGAAGTACTCAGTTTATGGGTTTTGTACCAATGGCTACAAAAAACGGCCGCTCAAAAATGCAATTTTGGACTTGCACTTTATGCCTTTAACCCTTTATTGTTATTGGAAACGATTGGCAATTGTCATTTTGAAGGGATGATGATGGCTTTTGTCCTCTTGGGTATTTATTGTTTATGGCAGGGCAAAACAGTTTTTGCAGGTATCGCGTGGGCGGCAGGTGTGGCTGTCAAATTATTGCCATTACTACTGGTTCCCGTTGCTTTGGGTTGGCTAGGTGTACGGCGGGGCATTGTGTTCTTAGCTGTATTTGGTGTATCCCTTATGGTGATGTTTGCGCCTTTGGCCGATTGGGAAGTGTTACGGAATATGAGCAGAAGTGTGCAGTTGTATTTTCAAAAATTTGAGTTTAATGCGTCTGTTTATTACGTGCTTGCACATATTTCACCTTGGTTTACAGGTTGGTATGAGGGGCGCAATATTAGCCCAGCACTGGCTTTTTACACCGTAGTGGCTGCGTGTTATTTTGGTTGGAAACTATGGAAAAATCCGATAAAACAACCAATTGATCTTCAAAAATCCTTGTTATTTATCACCACTATTTATTTGTTCAATGCCACTACCGTGCATCCTTGGTATGTTTTAGTGCCTTTTGTATGTAGTATTGGCACGGGGTACTGGTTTCCTATTGTGTGGACTTATACGGCATTCTTTTCTTATAGCCATTATATAGGTGGCGGCAGAGCAGAACAATGGGGTTGGATTGCCGGAGAGTATCTATTGGTGTTGGGGGTATTGGGATTTGAATTGTTTAGGCTCAAAAAATAAATGTGTGTTCTTTCTAAATCTCTTTAAAAAATGGCCTACCCTGCAATGCTTGTACCAATGTAAACACAGCAAGCAAACCGTATAAAATAGAAAAAGCAATGGTTGCTTTTATGTTTTTAAATAGATAAAACGATACAAGAGGCAATACCTGCAGTGCGTGCATACCGATAAAATGGGCAATCCTAGGGTCGCCATATTTAGTGCTCCAGTTCAACAACGGAATACCTGCTCCGCCATCCTCACCGCCAATAGTATGCGTGAGCCTTCCGCCCATAACAAAACCCTCAAATGAGAATATAACAAAAATAACAATACCTAATCGTATGGCCCACAAGTAATAATTGGGTAAAGTAGGAAAATCTTGCGTGAAAAATAAAATGCCAACATACGCCGTATAAAGCGTTACCAAACTAGCCGCCAAGGCCATCATAGAGTATAACATGGCGTACGTTGAGGTACTTACATTATAGTGTGAAAGTTGCCCTCTCCCCGCTTGTATGGCAATATATACTATCTCGAATCCCAATAGAATAATAACCGTCCAATTGAACATTTTGATATTAAACGAGGGCAAATAATGACAATACCAAGCCATGGCCCAAGCAAATAAAAAGGTGGAGAAAGCAAATTTGAAAGGCTTGTACCAAGCATTTATATTATAGACTTGCGTTGCGCTTATTTTGGTCAATCCTAAAAATATCAGCGCAAATGCTAGGCAAATAAGTCCGTAATAATACAAGGTTTCATTCCTCGTTTTGATCTCGTTGATAAAGTCAAGCATAATTTATAATTTTAAATTTCTTTTGCCCATTTTAAAGCAAAAGTACGACATTCATTTACGCTGCCTATATTTTATGGCCTTCATATACCGCGATCTTGGATCCTTCGGCCAAAAATACTGAAACAGGCTCGGCAGTATTCAAAAAAGCAAATTGTGGGCCATAAACTGCTTCAAAATTGAGATCGCAACGCCAAGACGCCACAGGATACAATTCCCATCGCGGGTGCTCCACTTGATATTCCATCGTTTGGCCGTTTCGGAGGGTGCCATATCCCCAATAATGCTCGGTGATAAATTCGGCTTCGCTCCCCACTTTGAGCGGGATCGGTGTGGACTGTGCACGCACCCCAATAGTATGCTCGAGTCCGTTTTTGCGCCAGCTATAAGTTACGGTGAGTTGGTCTTTTTCCTGTTCCCAGCTGTGCGCCATACGGGCGGTACTGTAGGGCTCGTTGTACAACCAATTGGCCACCCATGCAATGGCAGGCTTGGGTACCAGTTCACTGATAAATACGGCACCGCGTTTATCGCCCAATTCCGCATCCTTGCGCACCACGTAAAAACGCAGGTTTACTTCTTCAAAATTGATATGAAACGGAATTGCAACGCCTTTGACACGTACATCTTTAAACATAAAACCCACTACGCTCACATAGCAGGTATCGTTCCAAATATCCAATTCGACCCCAGCTGGTAGCCAAGGTTGTAATAGTTCGGGCGGAACAGCGTAATTAATAAGTATCAGTTTGCGCCATTCGGCGGTCAGGAATTTTGTCATATTATATGGTATATTTATTAAAACCTAGCCCAGCAGCCCTGCTCGTGCAGACACTTCCAACATACGGTCGATAGATGCGCGGCCTTGCTCAATCACCCAGTCTTCGAGTACGATTTCGGGTAATTCGTGCTGCATACACAACCATAGTTTTTCCATAGTATTGCGTTTCATGTGCGGGCAATCATTACAAGCGCAGTTGGTTTCTGGTGGAGCAGGTATAAAAGTTTTGTGCGGGCTACTTTTTTGCATTTGGTGCAAAATACCCGATTCGGTAGCCACAATATATTCCATGGCACTATCTTTCATCGTGTATTTGAGCAATCCAGTAGTAGAACCGATATAATCTGCCATATCGAGGATATGTGCTTCGCATTCGGGGTGTGCTATAAACTTAGCATTTGGGTGGCGGTTGCGGAGTTTTATAATTTTTTCTTGACTAAAAATCTCGTGTACCATACAAGCACCGTTCCAAATCACCATTTCGCGGCCTGTTTTTTTAACAAGGTAAGCACCCAAGTTTTTATCCGGCGCAAATATGATAGGCTGATCTTTTGGGATACTTTCTATAATTTGAACCGCATTCGTAGAGGTACAGCAAATATCCGTTAAGGTTTTCAACTCAGCGGTACAATTGATATAACTCACCACCACATGATCGGGGTATTTTTCTTTAAATTTGCGAAACAGGTGGGGCGGGCAAGAATCGGCCAAAGAGCAACCTGCTTTTAGGTCGGGCAACAATACTTTTTTATTGGGCGACAACATTTTGGCGGTTTCGGCCATAAAATGTACGCCTGCAAAAACAATAATATCCGCATCGGTAGAGGCGGCCTGTTGAGAAAGACCCAAGGAGTCACCGATATAATCGGCTACATCCTGTATTTCGGACTCTTGGTAATAATGCGCTAAAATAACGGCATTTTTTTCTTTTTTCAACTGATTGATGGCTGCCACTAAATCCATGGTAGGATCTACCTCAAGGTCGAGAAAGCCATTTTGCTGCATATTGCGCGCAGCGGTTTCGTATAGTGCTGACATAATAGTGTGCTTGGTTTGGGTGATGCGCTTAACAAGGGTTATTGCCCCAATAATTTAAAATTTAACGTTTAAAATTTAAAATTAAACATTGTAAAACTACCACAAAAGCACACAAAACATAACATACGCTAAAGTGTACGCTTAATATTTATGTCCTATATGCGCTTTTGTGGTAGAAAAAGTACAACTTACGTCTATAAAGCGGAATAAATAATATTTCTATTTAGTATGTGCCGCATAAGCCGCTGCATCCAGTAACTTATCAACATCGGCTGGGTTGGAAAGTTCAATTTTTACGATCCAGCCTTCACCGTAAGGATCGGAATTGATTAAACCAGGATCACCGCCTTTGCTATCATCAATAGCGGCATTAAATTCCAGCACCTTACCAGATACGGGCATAAATAGATCAGATGTTGTTTTTACCGCTTCAACTGCGCCGAAAACGGCACCAGCGGCTACCGTTTCGCCCACTGTTTCTACTTCCACATAAACCAGGTCGCCCAGTTCACTTTGAGCGAAATCCGTAATGCCAACGTATGCCGTGTTATCGCCTTCGAGGCGTACCCATTCGTGGTCTTCTGTAAACCTGCAATTATCAGGAATATTCATGTTGCTGTTGTTTTAAAAGTAAGACGCAAATGTAATTGTTTATCTTGTTTTTTGGGTAATGCCTTTTAAAAAAGGTTTGAATAGATTTAATCCCCCAACACCTTCACCACCTGCCTCGTCACCACCCCGTCACTATCCTGCACTTCCAAGTAATATACCCCCGCTGGCAAGGCACCCGGTTGTATCTCCAAATTGGGCTTGCCAATCATTGCGGCTTGGAACACTTCCATACCTGTGCTATTCCTGAGTTTGAATTGAACAGGTGCATCCAAGGCGCGTGACGGACAGGATACCCTGAAATATTGGTTAAATGGATTCGGATGCACTTGATAATCCATAGTGCTAGGTTGCTGTATATCATTACTCCCCGAACTTCCAGCGGTAACGGTCAAATTACCTATTGTTTTATTGTTATTTTCATCCAATTCTGCCCATACACCATCAGGGTCGGCGACAACAATTAGATGATAATTGCCCAAAGGTGTATTGTTTGGAATATGAAGATTGCCTACAAAAGATAGGATAGAATCGCCAGCCGATATACCTGTATTTAGGTTGATCTGTTCCATCCAATCATCGGGGCCGGGTAGCGAATCTTTGGACAAATAAAAGTTAATATTCAAAGCACTCGTAACCGATTTATCGCTCCTGTTGAACAAATCAAAATAAAAGGAGAAAATGGATCCTGCTGGTGCACTATTGGCGGGCAGACTTAGGTGCGTTACTTCCACATCCGGCAATGCCGATAATTGTAGGCAATAATCCGAGGGATCGAACACAAAATCAATGGTTTTATCACAGTTATTGCCACTTTCGCCTTTTATATGGATTGATAATTGCCCATCCAACAAAAATGGACTTACTTCCGACAAAGCAAATTGGAATTCCGAGGTAGTATTAAAAACCCCCGAAATACTAGGAAAATTAGGCATACCTTCAAATGTACCTTGCCAAGTAGTTTGGTCTGGGCTATTCAAGTGGATATAAAAAGCAATCACATCATCAGAGGAAATATCAGGTGTGGCGTTATCATTACATGAAACATAATAATTGCCCACCAAGCACGGAACGGCAACAAGACTTACCACAAAACTACAGGTGGCCGTGTTGCCTTTCAAATCGGTGGCCGTAAATATCACTTCGGTATTGCCCACTCCAAGATTACCTTGATCGGTATTAGCACTCACCGTGGCTGTTCCGCAATTATCGAAGGCATTTGGCGGTGTCCAACTTATATATTCGCTGGTGTCAATGGTTTCTACGGTAAAATTGGCAGGGCAATTGACCAGCACCGGCGGCTCTGTATCCGATTGGCAAACGTCGCCATCGGCGGGATTACCATCTTTATCGATCAAGGTCAAATAAGACGTGGCGTTCCAAACCCCACAAAGCGCAAAACCACCCGCTATATTTTGAACGCCATCGGTAACACCCTTTGGAAAGGGTTGGCTCCACAACGCCGTCCCTTGCGCATCTACCCGCGTGAGGTTGTATTCGCTGTATGGTGTGGAGGTAGTACCGGCGGCCAAACCGCCGCCATCGCTGGTAGGAATAGTGGTGTATGCGGTATTATTCCCTTGAATGCCGCATACACCGCTACACGAAGTTTTTGCAATTTTCCAAGTATCCGATTTTGCATAATAACTATTTTGTTCGTTACTCCATTTAAAAGCGATAACATGATTGGAGGCATAATAGACCGATCCATCCTGTCCTGCTTTAATGCTGGCAACATCCATATAAAATGTACCTTGGTAAGAACTTGTGATCTGATCTACCGAAGTAAACTGCAAGCCATCGGCACTGATTTTGAATATTTCAAAACCATATATTTGATCTAAGTAACTGTAATAATTGGCCACCGCACCAAAAGTGCCATCGGTAAGGTTGATGATTCGGGTAATCTGAGCAGCAGTCGGCCCAGTTGTTCTACGCCATATTTCGTTACCATTGCCATCCGTCCTGAGCAAAAAGGGCAAGTGGGTATTGGCTCCGGTTGGGCTGGGTACATACATTGCTCCGCCTATTATATAACCACCATCATTCGTAGCGGATACGCAGGATGCATATTCTTGATTTTGGATTGGGAGAGATTTAGACCAAAGTTGTACACCTTGGGTATTGGTTTTGATCAATTGAATATTGGGAGGTACATTAATCACAGTAATAAAAGCATTTTCATCTGCAAAAGTCGTTTGCTCGCCCCAAGCCCCAATGAGTATCGTATTAATGATATCGCCTTGTGCCGAGACATGTACTGCCTTTGCCTTGTCGTCCAATGTTTTTAGCAGTACTGTATAAGATTGATCGGTATTTTGACGTACCGCTTTAGCATTTCCTTCACCGAGTAAAATGTGTTCTGGATTGGCATAATTGGCTTGAATATCAAATGGAATCAACATTTGGTTATTCGTATTATTCGCATCCGAGCCGGCTATTATTTCGAGGTAATAATGCCCCGTATTCATAAATGTAGGTAGTTGAACAGTATATATATTGTTGAGTGTTTGAGCTGTAGTTAAAGCACCAAAATTAGAAGACCCTAGTGGGTAACGCGAAAACCAATTGTAACTGGAATCGGAGCGCAGGGCAAAACTCATGGTGCTTTCTGGGGTAATGCCACCACCTACATTGCGAACGGCATAGTTGATCGTAATGCTCTCATTGGATAGGGAAATTGGGGCATT
>JBEAVK010000297.1:0-8725 GCA_041160955.1 Bacteroidota bacterium | reverse complement strand
GGTACAGCATTAGCAACCGCTTCTGCACCATACACTATGGGTTTGAGTAGTGGTTCTGGGACTGAACTTGGAAATACAGGAAATACTATCAATATACAGTGGCCGAATACACCTGGAGTTGGGGTAGTATATGGTAGTGCTATTGCCTGTACAGGTCAATCGTTGAGTAGTACTAAAGTTGTTACGATTAAACAGTAAATTATAACTTTTCATGAGGCTGTATCATAAGTACGGGTTCGAGAACACCAACAAAATAATATTTTGATTGAGCGTAGTGTCGGCGTGACTGCGAGCCACGCCGACACTCTACCAAGGCTTTTTTAATATTTTATTTGGCCAAGATTGAGTACTCAGAACAATTACTCTACTTATGAGACAGCTTCTTGAGCATTAAAACATACACTATGGAAAAAATATTTTTATTCTTTTTTTGCACTATTATGGTATTCAGTTGCAAAAAAGACAGCGAAGCAGAAGAACTCTACCATACACCAGCATTTATTGAATGCTACTCAAACACAATGTTCGATTGTAGTGGAAATACACCGGGAGAGGAGTATTTCAGCTGCCAACTGGATGGTAAAGACTGCTGTCGTTCAGTAGGTGAAGACGAATATGTCAGTTACTATATGCCAACTTTGATTATTGTCACCAATGGCCCTAGCTTGGCATTGAGTCAGGCAAAAGGGCGCTATTGCTTGGAATTTGGAATAAAGTCGGCAAGTAATTACCCGGATGAACAACCTAAACTCGGATTCAATTATATATCTCCTAAGCAGGCAACTCCCCGCGAGATGCTGGACAGCGCCTTTAAAGTAGGGCCATTAAGATTACGCAATAAAAACAACCTCGGTGACACAACTGATGTTTTCGATCTGCGCGTTGGCTTTCAGTGTACTATTAGTAGTACTGCATATTACGATGCTGGATTTGAAAGTTGGGCTGGGGCACAACGAGATCCCTCACTGGAATGCACGCGCTACAATCGAGTGGAAACAGACACTCAGGTACTTTACGACATTACTTTAAAATTTCAATGCGATTTATGGCATGGAGACCATCCCGACACGCAACGGCTTTGGCGGCGCCTTGAGCAAGGAGTACTGGCTATGCGCTTTGTAGTGGATAAATAGCGAGATTGTTCAATTTTTCAAAACACACCATCAATAAGGAATGAGCATTAAATAAAGTTACAAATTTGGCGGCCTTATTTCGCCCCTCTTTTCGTTATTCATCGGTTATTTAGCACCACTAAATGCCCTCTTCATGCCTTAATAGTGACAAAATCGTCTCCCCAAATCTGTACCTTTATTTAATTCTCATTCCTAAAAATTATTTTATATATCGCATGAGACAACCAATATTTATTATTGCCCTGCTACTGCTCCCAATGGCTGCGCTGACTCAAGAAGCACAGATCACCTATGAGCGTAGCGCACCACCAGTTGTGGACTCGACCTACTACATCAGTCATGCTTGGTTAAGACCAATCTATCTGCGTAATTCACAAGAAAAGATTAAAATGCTAAATTGGAAAGGCTATTTGCGCCCCGAGGCGAAGGCCAAATTTGAGCCTTACTCCATGGCTCGCCAAGAAATAGCACTAGCAGAGATTGACAGCCGAAAGGCTACTTTATGGAGTTGGGGTGTAATAGGAATTGGTTTAACCAGCTCGGCCTATTTTTGGATAACTCGTAGTACTGGACAATACCGCTACGCCGTCGATTTAGGAATGTCAATACTATTGGTTGGGGCCGTTGTTCCGGTAGTTTACCATTCCCAACGGTTTAAAAAATCACAACAAAAAGCAGTAGAATACTTGAATCGTCGTCAATAGTTATGCAAAGTTGCTTTACCTCGCAACCCTCCAGACCGACGCAACGACTGATAACCAAGCCTATTGGGTGTGTGCTCCAGCATACCACCACATTCCCATTTTAGCACCGATCTGTTTTATTCTAAACTTAGCGGCTTTTACCGAAAAAGCCCCCTCTTTTCGTTGTGTTTTGTGTAAATGAACGCTATTTACAGTCCATCGAACGGCATAATCGTAGTATTTACGCGGGTATTGGCGTTTGAAATCCAAGTCGCGGTCGGTGCGTTGTTCCCATGTTTTATCGGATTGGATAGTGGTTTCCATTTCATTGTACAAGGAAGTGCCTTTGATTGGATAAGCAACGGTGATCGTGAATAAATCTGGGTCGGAATCTTGTAAATGATAGATGGTTTCACGAATATCTGCTTCTGTTTCGCCGGGGTATCCGAGCATAATAAAAGTACCAGTTTGGATGCCGGCGCGCTTGGCACTTTTGAGCATTTCGCGCACTTGTAGCACATCTACGCGGCGATCCATAGCATCTATGATTTTCTGCGAACCACTTTCTGCACCAATCCAAACACGGAAACAACCTGCCGCTTTGAGCATATCCACTACTTCGTTGGTCAGTCGATCTGCACGGGTAATACATTCAAATTGGACGGTTACCTTTCTATTGTGCAATTCGTCGCGGAAGTTTTCCATCCATTTATGGCTCACGGTAAACACATCATCCACAAACCAAATAAGGTCAAAATCGTAGCGCTCTTGCAGCCATACTATTTCGTCCACTACCGCTTTGGGCGAGCGGCGGCGGTAACTTTGTCCATACACTGCGGTACTGCACCATTTACAGGTGTATGGGCATCCGCGCTGTGTGCTTAGGCTCACGGCACTATGACCATGTGCTGTTTTCCAAGCGTTGAGGTAATCTTGTAAATTTATTTTTTCCCGTGCCGGAATGGGTAATTCGTCGAGGTCGCGGAGTTTGGTTCGTGCTGTAGTTTTGAATACGCTTCCGTCCTCTAACTGGTAAGCAATACCTGCAATATCTGGCCATTTTTGGGGCTGAAACCCTGTTTGTGCAATTTCCAACAAGGTTTGTTCGCCTTCCCCAATTGCGATCAGGTGCGCGCCTGCCTCTAAATACTCCAAGGTATTATGCGTTACATCGGGACCACCAAGTACGATTAAGGTGTGATTTAAGGTGGGTTGAGAACGGATCCACTGCATCGTTCTGATGACGTTGAGTTTGGTCATCAAATTGGTATATAGTGCCACCACTTTGGGGCGGTGTTCCAAAATATAGGTCTTTAATGCCTCCCAATCCGAGAAAGTGGTATCAAAAACAGCATTATCCACGCCATGTTGGTCGAGCCACGCAGCGATATAGAGTATCCCTAAGGGTGGATAGGGTCGCATGATGACTTGTTCTTTGGGGTCGTCGTGCAAGAAATAACCGTGCGTCAGTAATACATTCATGGCTTCAAGTTATTGTTTTCATGCTACTGGTCTAGCCTAGGGAGTGCCAAATTAACATTTAAACTACTGGTTTTGTTTCAAAAGTGTACGTTACGCCTTTGTGAAGGTTGTGCCTTCTTGTGGCGAAAAAAGCGTACACTACAACTACAGAGTAAATTACAAACCAAACCGATGGTGTAACTACAAGCAAAGATAGCGCAATTTTCAGGTCTCAAATTAATATGACACCATAAATATAGGTCTCAAATCATAATCTGCCGCGCCTGCTGCTGGTAGGGGCTGCACCTTTGCCTCAATTATTACGCAATTATTTTACGCAACATTATAAATTTTTAAGCCATGCGCCTTTTTATCATTAGCCTCTTTACTTTTTTACTCACTGCTTCATTACCAGCACAAGTGGTTGCTTATTTTCCTCAATTGGACGATTTTGAACAGGAAATAACGCTTGTTTTTAACCTCAACCTCTCTAAAAACGGGAAAACTGCTGCGTTGCTGGGCAAAACCGATGGCCTCTATCTGTGGGCGGGCGCAGGTACGACTGATAATTCATTCCAATTTACGCCCGAAGGCCAAACGAATTTTAATGCTGCTTACGAACCGGGCAAATTGACCTCTATGGGTAATAACCGCTGGAAAATAACGATCACGCCACGTACCTATTTTCGCGTGCCAGCAGGTAAAAAAATAGAAATATTGGGACTACTGGTCAAAAACGCCGATGGATCCGCCCAAACCGAAGACCTGAAACTCGCTCCCGTGGTAGAAAACGCACTCAGCGAAGTGGTCATCAAAACAAAACGGGCGTATATCAGCCAATTGTCCGACCGCACCGTACTTACCCCCGAAGCCGACCCTACTGCCGCTGGATCTACGGTATTTGAAGTACTCCAAAAAGCACCGGGACTTAGTTCTAATGGCGATGATGCGCTGCAAATGAATGGCAAAAGTGGCCTAGCAATTTACCTCAATGGCAGACCTACGAATATGACAGGCCGCGATCTAACGGCGTTTTTGCAGTCGTTACCCGCTGGTTCAGTGGACAAAATTGAAATTTTTGCCAACCCGCCCGCCCGCTTTGATGCACAGGGCAATGCAGGCATTATCAATATCAAAATGAAAAAAGGGCAAGGCGATGGCTTTAACGGAGCGGCCAACCTCGCCTATACCCAACAAATCCATTATCGCAGCCAAGGTGGACTTAATTTTAATGCCCGAAAAGGTAGTCTTAATTTATTTGGACAATGGTCGGGTCAACAAAATTTCCAACATACCACCGGTGTCTTGGATCGGACGGTAGGCGATCGCACGTTTAAAAATACAACCATCGACCAAGACCAAACGCCATTAAGCCAATATGGCCGATTGGGATTGGATTGGATGGTTTCTAAACGCAGTACTGTGGGTATTTTATTTGGCGGCAACGATGTGCGCAATACCATGAATACGCCCGGTATTACCCGTGTTTTTGATGCATTGGGGCAACAAGAATCAGCGATTATTACCCAAAATGACCTAAAAAACAATAACCAATACACCGCAGCCAATATTAACTACCGATACGAAAACACCGACAAATTAACCATAACAACCGATTTGGACTGGACGCGTTTTAAAGGTGACAATCAAAATAATATTCAAAATAGGGTAGAAGGCATAGGTTTTCAAGAAGTTCCGGCACAAAACCGCTTGAACCTCAATAACGATATTGATATTTATTCGGCAAGAATTGACGCGCAAAAGCCACTTGCGACCATTAATGGCAATCTTGAAATGGGAGCAAAAACATCCTTTTCCGAAACCATGAACGATTTTAGTGCCTCTAATTTTAAAAGTAATACTTGGGTACTGGATACTACGCGCACCAATCTATTTGATTACCAAGAAGATGTACACGCTGGGTATATGAATTTTTCACAAAAACTAGGTGATAAATGGGATTGGCAAGCGGGTTTACGCGGTGAAGTTACCAAGGCAAAAGGGATCAATACAGATTTAATGAACAACAGAATCAGCAAGCCCGATACCAGTTATTTCAGTTTGTTTCCATCGGCTTTTGTGCAATATGTGCCAAATGACAAAAATGGGTTCAAATTGGCTTATACACGTCGTATCAATCGGCCAGCGTACCAGGATCTTAACCCATTTGAGCGGTCGTTGGATGCTTTTACAAGCGAGCGGGGCAATCCTTATTTACGTCCGGCATTTAGCAATAATTTGGAATTACAATGGACGTATCGCCAAGCGGCCAGTGTTACATGGGGCGTGAATCGCACGGTGGATCCTTTGCAATTTGCTACTATTCAAGAGGGTAATCAAGGATATTCAACTACCCTCAATCTGGGCCGCCAAGACAATGCCTACCTCAACCTGAATGTGCCAGCCCCCATCAAAAACTGGTGGTTTGCTTACTTGTCCTTTGGTATGTTTTACAATTATTATGAGGCTAATTTGCCTGCGGGTTATTTTGCTGGTGGCCGCATGGGGGCCAATGGATATATGTCGCATTCGTTCACGTTGCCCAAATCCTGGAAACTCAATATAGATGGCTGGTGGAATGCACCTACCCGCGAATTAATTTACAAAAACCGTGGGTTGGGTAGTATCAATATAGGGGTTCAAAAAACCTTTTTGGATGGTAAGGCAACGGCGAAATTGGTGGTGAATGATCTATTGAATACCCAGCGCTGGAGTCAAAGTGCCAGTTTTGGTGATCAGCAATTTTCTATCTATCGCAAATGGGAAAGCCAAGGCGTGCGATTGGCGATTTCCTATAAATTTGGTAATCAAAAGATTAAAGGAGCGAGGGAGCGGAATACGGAAGCGGAGGGGAATAAGGAGCGGATTAAGTCGAAGGGGTAAATTATAATCTGACGATGAATAAACGATTTTAGTGCGCCTTGGGTTTGAGTCCGAGGCGTCTAAAATCGTTCAGAAATTAGTAATTGTTAGTGTGTATGGTGCTAATTGGCTGGCATGAAAACCATGTAAGTATTGTTTAAGCCAAAACCATGCCCGCACTATATCATGGGAACACTAAGGTTATTTGAAATTTCTTTCACTTTTGCTTCCGCATCTTCCGCCCGTTTTTTCCAGTAGTCTATATCTGAATAGGCTCGATCCAATGCTTTTTGTAAAGTATCCTCTACCAAAGTATGGTGAATAATGATATTGGCAGCTTCTCCGCCGCTTTGTTGATCATTTTTTTGTACGCACCCATACTCTTTGAGTTCCTCAATAGTCATATTAAGACCTGTGGCAATGGTTTCAACCACTTTTTTGTACGGATTTGTTTCGTGTCTTTCCAAGTAACTGATACGTTGTTGTGACATTGGGGGTTTACATTTTTCTCCAAGATCAACTTGTTTCAAGCCTTGCTTACGACGAGCAAGCCTAATGCTTTCTCCGATATGTTCCATAGCTATGGTGTTAAATAGGTGAACTGTTGTATTTTGAATTTCGGCTGTAATTTACAACAGTTTTTGATGTATTTTACAACAGGAGAAACTTTTTTTATTTGAGCGGTTGTCGGGTATCTTTGTCCATCACTAAAAATTGAAAATTCACACATGAAAAAATTATCCTTTACTCCTTTATTATTATTTTTGTGCTGCTTCTTTTTTAATGGGCTTTGGGGGCAAACACCTATGGTGAAGACGGTTTGGTTTTGGCCTCCAAAGGAAAATGCCAAAGTATTTTTAAAAATTAAAAATGATGATACTGGCGAATTTTATCAAGCACCTCAATCTCTACCACCAATATCTATAAAAGATGCGACTAAATCTTGGGACAACAATCAAATTGTTGCACCTGTATCTTATGTTAGTGGGTACGCGCCACGGGTAGAGGCCGATTTTCAAAATGCCAATACAAATAATTCTTGTGTATCAATTATTTATGCTAGAGGTGAAGTATATATTGATGATGTGCTTATTGCGTCATTACCATCGAAGGTTTTAGAAGGAAACAAAAAGTATCCTGTATCAAAGTTTATCAATGCTCCAGTACTCGTAGGCGATTTTACCTTTGAAAAATATGTGGTTCGATTTATTCCTGAAATGAAAATAAAATGGTTTACCTCAACAACTCCGAACCAATTCAATTCATGGGTGAGCGCAGGTGACACAAAACATCGTTTATATATCACCCATAAAAGACCATTAAACTATTACGCTGAAAATTCTTATGAAACTTGTTACTATCTATCATGCCAAAGTGCTCACGGAAAAGGTCTAAGTCAAGGCGATCCCGACGTTGACGATGTTACATTAAGAATATATGATGAGTTTCAGGACAGGGATGTTAAAAAATTTAATGGCACTAAAAGTATGACTTATTGGGGGCCAACTACTGGCTCAACGGCATGTAATAAAATTGGCCTGTTATTGACCAATGAGAATACAACATGCGGTATTTGGGCAGATTTTTTAGTAGAGATGCACACACTACATGGTATAAAATCTAAACCTAAGACTGTTTTTTATGGTGATTCAGATTATTTTAACAGTAGTGTAGGAGGTATTCAAGGTGTATTGTCACTAGCAAATTCTGAAGCATGCTCGCTTGCAGTTAAAGACTATTTTGGCAGCCTTGATAATATTAAGTTTGTTACCGTATTAAATACAATTAATTGTGTAGCAGGCTTTTATGTCAAGAATTGGAATTTTACCTCCCAAGGTAATTTTTTCTTACCCAAAGAAGGAGATCCTATACAGGTAAATAACCATACCATATCTTATTTGGGACTTGGTAGTATCCCATGCCAAGGATATAATAGTAGCCCTGTGCCAAATCATGTTCCTACCAGTTTTGCCAACCATGCAATTGTAGAATATAAAAGTAAGGATGGTACTCTTTGGTATTTCGACCCTTCTTATGGTTCTCCTGTATCCGATAACCCACAAAATTATGGTACTTGGGAAAATACTGGTTTAGCAGGATACGGAATCCCTTTTGGATACAGGAAAAGCCCATTAGATCCATATATTCCAGTTGTTTGGCTTCGCGAGATAGAATCCGCCTCTACCGTACAGACAAGACTTAAAAATTGAGTAAAAATTTATTTTAAGGTAAAATTATCAATTTAATATGAAACACACTTTATTCACATGCTTTTTAACCTTACTATGGTTAGCAGCCAATGCGCAACATGGTAAACCCGATACTATCTGTTCTTTATCAGAAGGGGACTTTAAAATACTTATTGTTTTCGATTCTATATTGCAAAAAAATCAGATTAAAACTTGGTGCAATGGGGTAGCGGATAGCGCAAATACTACACTATATTCAAAAACTATTAAATGTCTGGATTTGAAAATTTTTGATAAGCATCGGATGGTTTTTGTCTTTTACGATGGTTATGTTGATAATTTATTGATAAGAGACTGGACTGGGAAAACTTGGAAAGGGGTATATAGTGAATGGATA
>JBEAVK010000364.1:0-12020 GCA_041160955.1 Bacteroidota bacterium | reverse complement strand
GCCGAGCCGATATAAAAATTGAGTGTTGGGTTATTGGGTTCGTATTTTAAGCCTTCTTTCCATTGCTCAATGGCGGGTGGAAATTTCCGTTTCATGGCCAATACCGCACCTAAATTACGGCGCGCATCCACAAAACGAGGATCGTATTGAATAGAACGGCGATATACGTTTTCCGCAGAATCCAATTCTGAAGTAGCCAATTGATTGCCCGGGCGTTGCGCACGCAAGAAATAAATAAAGCCCATATTGGACAATACCTTAGCATCGTTAGGGCGGTGCTTTAGGGCAATTTGATAATCATTGAACGCCTTATCGTATTGTTGAAGGCGGAAATGCGCCAAGCCGCGGCTACCATAAGCATCGTGGTATTCTGGATACAATTCGATGGTACGGGTATAGGCTTTTATCGCATCTTCGATCATGGCGGGGTTATTCACCGTTTCTTTTTCTTTATCCAAACCATTATTATTGATCTCCAGCGAACGGTGGTAATTCAATTTTGCACAATTGGGCGATGTGGGGTAATCTGCTTCATACAGTGTATAAGAATTATTCCAGGCTTGGTTGCGCACCATTGTTTTGAATGCAAATGCGGCCAAAATAATACCTGCTACAGTCCACAACGTTGTGTTATTAAAGGTAGCCTCTTGTGTTTTGTCTAAATTCCCAAAAAACCGGTGCAATATCCACGACAATGCCAAGGCAAAACCCAATGATGGCGCATATAATAAGCGCTCCCCATAAGAAGTACCAATGAGTATAATAACATTGCTAAACAACGAAAACGTAACCAAATAAATCAAAATAGCATACGATAAGATATGCTTTTTGCCCATATTCATCAACGCCCAAATACCCATACCAAAATAGGTCAAAGCCCCTGCTATCGCCCGCCAATCGGAAAAAGTAACCGCCGACAATTGTGGATAACCACGATCACTCACCAATGGATGTGGGAAAATAAGCACGCGCAAGTACTCCCAACACATCATCAAAGCCGATGCAAAACGCGATGCGCTGGTTTTAGCACCCACAATAAAATTATCTAAAATAGAATAAGTCTCTGTATAGTTCTGTGCGCTCAATACCTTGTAACGAATCGCTAAAAACACCGATGCTGGAATAACAAATAGGGCAGCAATTTTTATGATTTCGCCTAAAGGACGCTTTGAGAAAAACCACATCGTGAGCGGAAATACCGCTAAAAACGTAATACCACTTTCTTTGGCAAACATCCCAAGTCCATAAATCCCCAATGCGGAATACAACCACTTTTTATCATCGTTTTCAAAATAACGCCACAAAAAATTGATCGCGCTGATACCGCACAACAAAGAAATAATTTCATCGCGGCTTTTGATATTGGCCACCACCTCTGTATGAACAGGGTGCGCCATAAACAGTAGCGTAGTCAATGCTGCAAGCGTCCAAGAATAATCCGATAATACCCGACGCAGCGTGTTCCAAAGTACATAACCCGTAAGGCCATAGTACAAGATATTGAACAAATGCCCTATCATCGGGCCATTTTTGATCTGCCACTCAATGGAAAACATGGCGAGGGTAAGCGGGCGGTACAACGAACCCGGACTCGCCCATGAACCAAAGCGGTATTCAGAACTCCAAAGTAGTCCCCAGTTTTTGAAACCACTTTTTACGATCCAATTCTCTTTGATCGCTCCAAAATCATCCAAAGTAAAATCGTGAAAAAGGGTATTGGCATACAATACACAACCCACCAAAGCCACCGCCGCCGCCAACCATTTAGGCGCATTGGAAGATACACTCGAACTGGATGCGTTGGTTATCGGCTCTTTGTCCTGATTTTTATTGTAAGAGCCAGCAATTTTTTTATTCCCTTTATTATTTTGTTGATATTTCGCCATGAAAATATGGATTTTTAACTTCGCGGAGCAAATTTACGTGTATTTTGGATATGTGTAATCATGCAATGGTTATTTGTTACAGATGCATTGTTGTTTAGTCGTTATGCGCCCCGTTCCCGCGCATAATTCAAAGCTAATTCAAACTGTTCCTCTTCCGACAAAAACGTATTATCAATCACCACCGCATCGGGTGCTTGGCGCAGCGGACTATCAAATCGGGTGGAATCAATACGGTCGCGCTCCAATAAATTATGCTTTATCTCTGCCCAATCCGCATCAATACCCTTCGAAGCCAATTCCAAATGCCTTCTACTGGTGCGCACATCAGCCTCGGCAGTGAGGTATATTTTAAGTTCCGCATCGGGAAAGACTACCGTACTAATATCTCGGCCATCCATCACGATCCCACGTTTTTTACCCATGTGCTGCTGTTGTTCTACCATAGCACGCCTCACAATTGGAATTGTAGAGACAGGGCTCACATGCTCACTGATCCGCATGGTGCGTATTTCGCGTTCTACATTTTCGTCATTGAGAAAAGTGGTATTTTGACCTTCAATGCGTTTGAAGCGGATTTTAATATTGCTCAAAGCCTCGGCTACTGCCTGCACATCGTGATAATTCACCAAATTGTTCAGAAAATAGAGGGTAACAGCCCTGTACATGGCACCAGAATCGCCATATACATAATGTAAATGTTTGGCCAATGCCTTTGCCAAAGTGCTTTTGCCACACGAGGAGTGCCCGTCAACTGCGATAATAATGCTCATTTAATGTTGAGTATTTTCGAATAAATTAGAAACATAACGCCGCAAAAGTACACGCATTGAGGTATTAATTAGCACCCTATTTTAACATTATCCTTACGGTATCTTATTATTCCGCAATTATTGCCCTACCTTTACCAAAATTTTTAAAAAATGACTTCGACAGTTACTTATCTCGGTGATTTGCGGACAGAGGCTGTACACCTCCAATCGGGTACAACTATTATTACCGATGCACCTACCGATAACCAAGGGCGCGGGGAGGCTTTTTCGCCCACCGATCTTTGTGCTACCTCATTGGCATCTTGTATGATTACCATTATGGGCATCAGCGCACGCAACCACGGCATTAATATAGATGGCACAAAAGCCGAAATCACTAAAATTATGTCGGCCAATCCAAGGCGTATCGGTGCCGTGGAGATCAAAATCCTTATGCCTCCACACGAATACGACGAGCGTACCCAAAAATTATTGGAAACCGCCGGACGTTCTTGCCCGGTTGCACTCAGCCTTGGAGATGGCGTGGAGCAACGCATCGAATTTGTGTGGCAATAAAAAACAAAGCGAATAATTTAAAATATGATGCACGCAAAAGTCACCGGTATTGGCACGTTTGTCCCGGAAAAAATAATTGACAACCATTATTTTGAATCCATTATTGAAACCAATGATGAATGGATTCAAAGCCGTACCGGTATCATAACCCGACATTTTGCGGCAGAAAATGAATACACTTCACACCTCTGTATTGGTGCGGCTAAAAACTTGCAGGAGGAAACAGGTTGCTCCTTCGACGATGTTGACTTTATCATCGTCGCATCTGTAACACCCGATCAGGTAATGCCAAGTGTTGCCTCTCAAATCCAAAACAAACTCAATATTCCCTCAGCAGGGGCTATTGATATTTCTGCGGCTTGTGCTGGCTTTGCGTATGCAATTATCCTCGCAAAAGGGCTAATTGCAGCAGGAACACACCGTAAAATACTGGTTTTTGGCGGCGAAACACTCACCAAAGTCACCAATTACGAAGACCGCACCTCTTGTATCCTCTTTGGTGACGGCGCAGGCGCAGTACTCGTGGAAGCCGCCGAAAAAACCAATATCCTTGCCGCCGTAACAGGCAGCCAAGGCGATGGAGGAAAAGACTTGTACCTGTCCACACGCCGTAACCGTGTCAATGGCCAAGATATTGTTGTAGATGGATTTATCCACCAAAATGGACGCGCAGTGTTCAAATGGGCCGTAAATACCATCAGCCAACACATGGCAACACTGCCCGCCACTTTGGGCTGGACAATGGATGATATAGACTGGTTTGTGCCACACAGTGCCAACCTGCGTATTATTGATGCGCTGTGCAATAATTCGGGTTTCCCGATGGAGAAAACACTCGAGAGCATTACTATTTATGGCAATACTTCATCGGCCTCTATTCCACTGGCATTGCACAGGGGTATTCGCGAAGGAAAAGTAAAATCCGGGGATAAAATTATGATGTTTGGCTTTGGTGGTGGATTAGTCTATGCTGGGCTTATTATTGAATGGCCCTAGTTTTTACTATTTCCGCTCGACTCCTCCCAAAAATGGCACAAACCGAAAAATATCCAAACTTTCCGTTTTGAAGGTATTGCGTTCCGTGCGCCATATCCGCATCATTTGCTGTTCTTCTTTGCCCACAGGAATCACGAGTATGCCCATCGGAGCGAGTTGTTCTAACAGCGACTCAGGTACATCAATGGCACCGGCGGTAACCACAATTTTGTTAAATGGTGCATGCTCTGGTAGTCCCAACATACCATCGCGAAAAAAACAGCGTATTGTTTTAAATTTAAGCCGCGCTAATAAATCTTGTGTTTTATGGAAAAGCATTTCTTGCCTTTCTACGGTAAATACTTGCGCGCCCAAAGCCGCCAAAATAGCCGCCTGATAACCCGATCCCGTCCCAATTTCGAGTACCCGATCACCGGGTCTTATTTCCAGTAACGCCGATTGGTAAGCCACCGTAAATGGTTGTGAAATGGTCTGTTTGTTGCCAATAGGGAACGGTTTGTCCTCATAAGCATGTTCTTCAAAGGCTTTATCCAAAAAGAAATGGCGCGGCACGGCACCAATGGCAGCCAGTACAGCACCGTCAGAAATACCCCTTTTTCGGAGGGCTTCTACGAGCTGTTTACGCATCCCTTTATGTCTGTAAGTATCTGTCACGGTGCAAAGGAAATTTCTTTTTTTGAAAAAGTGCTATAATTCTACCTATGTTTAAAATACATTTGCGCATCGCAAACAAAACAGAGGGCCTTGGGGCATCCCTAAGTACCTCATTAAACAACAATACAATCTAAAAAAATGGCAGTTCCCATCAAATTTGGTACCGACGGCTGGCGAGCCATTATCGCCGACGAATATACCGTTGACAACGTAATGCGCGTGGCCGAGGGCACCGCGTTGTTTATGAAAAAGAACAAGATGAAAAGCGCCGTGATCGGTTATGATTGCCGCTTTGGAGGCTTGTTATTCACCCAAGTTACAGCGCGTGTTTTGGGTGCTTATGGCATCAAATGCCACGTTTCCACGAGTTTTGTCTCTACTCCAATGGTCTCTTTGGGAGTCGTGAAAACCAAAAGTGGATTGGGTATTGTGATTACCGCAAGCCATAACCCGCCTTCGTACAATGGCTACAAACTCAAAGCAGCTTATGGCGGCCCGATGATCCCATCAGATGTGGCACAAGTAGAGGCTTTGATCCCCGAAGTATGCTCCCTCCAATCGCTCCCAACGGTAGGCGAATTGGTCAAGAAAAAACTCCTCGTGGATGCAGACCTCGAAACGATGTACCTCCGTCATGCACGAAAAGCATTCGATCTGGTGGCTATTAAAAAAAGTGCTGGCAAAATTGCTTATGACGCAATGTATGGCTCCGGCCAAAACGCCGTACGTAAACTGCTGCCTAAATGCGTATTCTTACACTGCGACTGGAATCCAGGTATGCACGGACAAGCACCCGAGCCTATCGACCGCAACTTGAAACTTTTGAGCGAGACGGTACGCAAAAATCCCAAAATCACGGCAGGTCTAGCCAATGATGGCGATGCAGACCGTATTGGTATGTACGACGAAGATGGTGTGTTTGTGGACAGCCACCACCTGTTGCTCATTTTATTGTTGTACCTCCACAAGTACAAAAAAATGGACGGCAAAGTGGTGTTCACCTTCTCTGTAACGGATAAGATGAAAAAAATGGCCGATATATTTGGTTTGCCCGTAGAAATGACCAAAATCGGCTTTAAGTATATCGCCGAAATTATGGTCAACGAAGATGTACTTGTAGGCGGTGAAGAGTCCGGCGGATTGGCCGTAAAAGGCCATATTCCCGAGCGCGACGGCGTTTGGATGGGTCTGCTGATCTTTGAATTTATGGCTAAGACAGGTAAAACAATCAAAGGACTTGTACAGGAAGTTTATGATATTGTAGGTACATTCGCTTTCGAACGCGACGACCTACACATCACCGACGCACAAAAACAAGCCATTGTAGCCGCTTGTAAATCAGGTGGATATAAGGCATTTGGCCAATACAAAGTGGAATCAATGGAAGATTTCGACGGCTGGAAATTCCGCCTCGGTGGTGACAAATGGATTATGATGCGCGCTTCGGGTACCGAACCGGTATTGCGCGTGTATGCGCAAGCGGATTCGCTCGCACAAGCACGTGAAATGCTCGATGCTACAAAGGCGACTATTTTGGTTTAAATTACTACGCTGCGCGTTGATGTATTAGATAAACAATGGCCATCTCGGGTTTTCGAGGTGGCCATTGTTGTATGTATTATAATTCAATATTTCAATGTACACCTAAGCCTTATACCCTTTCATCAACCCCCGCTTAGCATTGCGTACAAATCCCAAAATTTGTTGTGAAAATTTCGTTTGTGGCAATTCATGCTCTACAATATCCAAGGCTTTGCGCATACTATACCCTCGGACGAAAAGCACGCGGTAAATATCTTCAATATGGTGCATATCTTCGGTAGAAAACCCGCGTCGGCGCAAGCCAATAGAATTGATACCCGCATACGACAATGGTTCGCGGGCGGCTGTCACAAATGGTGGCACATCTTTGCGCACCAAAGAGCCGCCGCCGATCATGGTCTGCTCTCCTATATGCACAAACTGATGTACCGCAACCATACCACCCAAAGTGGCATATTTGCCCACTTCAATATGTCCGGCAAGGGTAACATTATTAGCCAAAACACAATTATTACCTACATTACAATCGTGTGCAACATGCACATAGGCCATGAGCAGGCAATTTTGACCAATAATTGTTTTACCACCAAAAGAAGGATTACCCCGATTGATGGTACACGATTCGCGAATAATGGTGCCACTACCAATTTCGAGCAATGCTTTTTCTTCTTCTTTCCGCAGCGATTGAGGCGTAGCACCGATAGAGGCAAATGGAAATATTTGAACACCATCACTAATGCGGGTGCCATTAAAAATATGTACATTTGAACCAATACGGCAATTATCCCCGATCACCACATCCTCTTCGATGACGGTGAACGAGCCTATATGGACATTATTGCCAATTTTGGCTCCGGGATGTATGTCCCGAAAAGCAGTAGCGGATATGTTCATGTTTATTTGTCCTGTTACACGCCGCAATTAATCTTTATTGCGCCGTACAATCTGAGCGGTCAGTTCTCCTTCCGATACGATTTTGCTACCCACATACGCAGTGCCCTGCATGTGTACGATGCCCCTACGGATAGGCTCTAGCAACTCTAATTTAAGTATTAACGTGTCTCCGGGGCGAACCATTGCCTTGAAACGTGTATTATCTATTTTTAAGAAATAAGTATCCCAATTTCCTTTATCGGCTACATTAGACAAGGCTAATATACCACCTGTTTGCGCCATTGCTTCGATCTGTAATACGCCCGGGAATATCGGATTATTAGGGAAATGCCCTTGAAACAACGCTTCGTTCATGGTAATATTTTTTATACCTACTACATGTGTTTCACTCAACTCAATAATTTTGTCCACTAATAGGAATGGATAGCGATGTGGTAAGAGTTGCATAATACCCGCATAATCCAATACTGGTTCTTTTTCCGAATCGTAGCGCGGAATACCAACCATTTTCCGCTGCTCTGTGTAATGTTTCTTTAGAATTTTAGCAAATTCCACATTTGCGGTATGTCCTGGCTTGGTTGCTACTATTTTACCTCGGATGGGCTTGCCAATGAGTGCCAAGTCGCCCATTACATCTAATAATTTATGGCGGGCAGGCTCATTGGAAAAATGTAATTGAACGGTATTTAACACGCCCTCTCTTTCAATTTTTATCGAAGGACGGCCCATTTTTTTGGCTAAAATATCCAATTCATCTTGTTCCATTACACGATCAGCAATGACAATGGCATTTTCAAAGTCACCACCTTTGATGAGCCCCATTTCCATTAATTTTTCCAATTCATGCAAAAAAACAAAGGTGCGACAAGGTGCAATTTCGTCTTTATAACGTTCAATATTGGTCAAAGAAGCAAATTGTGGCCCCAATACTGGTGAATTAAAATCAATCATCACAGTAGCCTCAAAATGATCGGCAGGTAAGGCCATCAACTCTGTACCCGTCACTTCATCACGGTACGAAATGGGGGTGGTAATCTCAAAATATTCGCGTGCGGTATCCAAAGTTACGGTACCAGCCGCTTCAATTGCACGTACAAATGGCAACGCTGTACCATCCATGATAGGCATTTCGGGGCCATCTATCTCCAAAAGCACATTATCAATACTACAGCCGTATAACGCTGAAAGCACATGTTCTACGGTAGATACTTGCACTTCACCGCTTTTTAGCGTTGTGCTGCGGTTGGTAGAAATGACCAATTTAACATCAGCGGGAATAACGGGCTGGTCGTCTAAGTCGATCCTTTGAAAACGATATCCATGCCCAGCAGGTGCCGGTTTCATCGTCAATGTGACCTGCTTACCGCTATGTAAACCAACACCCTGAATAGAAATAGGATTTTGAAGACTAGTCTGATTCATATTTACGATTTTTAGGAGTATCTATTTTTTATTTTTTTTTGAGCCCTTTTCTTGGTCTTTAACGAGCAATTCTGGCGTAAAATGATCGTACCTACCCATTTGTTCGTATTTGTGGATACGCGTCATAATCCGCTCTTCGGGGTCTTGGCCTACTAGCATAGATAATTCTTTTAAAATATGTGCCTTCAGCGTAATGGCCATTGTTTCTGGTGCATTGTGCGCGCCACCAATAGGCTCTTCTACTATACCATCGATTAATCCAAAGGACAACATAGAATCGGCATCCAAACGAAGTGCTTCTGCGGCTTGCTCTTTAAACTCCCAAGAACGCCATAATATAGTGGAACAGTTTTCGGGTGAAATAACTGAATACCAAGTATGCTCCAACATAAACACCTTGTCGCCAAGGCCAATCCCTAATGCACCCCCAGAAGCACCTTCACCTATAATATAACAGATAATGGGTACTTTCAACTGCGCCATCTCGAACAAATTACGTGCAATCGCTTCTGCTTGTCCGCGTTGTTCGGCTTCAAGGCCAGGAAAAGCACCGGGCGTATCAATCAAGGTAACCACCGGAAAACCAAAGCGTTCGGCCATTTTCATCAGGCGTAATGCTTTACGATAGCCCTCCGGGTTGGCCATACCAAAATTGCGATATTGCCGCATTTTGGTGTTTGTCCCTTTTTGATGACCAATCACCATAACGGTCTGACCATCTATATCCGCTAAACCGCCCACAATCGCTTTATCATCACCTGCATAGCGGTCGCCGTGCAGTTCAATAAATTTTTTGCAAATTGTGTTGAGGTAAAACAGCGTGTAAGGCCGTTCGGGGTGTCTGCTCAATTGGACACGTTGCCAGCCTGTAAGGTTGGCGTAAATTTCGCTTTTTTTGGATGCAATCTTCTGTTCCAATTCCCGCACCATCATTGTTACATCCACTTCGCCTTGTTCGCCCACTTCCTTCAGCTTGTCCAGCTGCTCGTAAAGTGCCTCCAAAGGCTTCTCAAAATCCATAAAAGTTGTAGCCATATTTCAAATACGTCTCGAAAAATTTGAACAAAGGTACATTGGTTATTTGATGAATGCGCAACTTTGCGCCACGTTTTCACTTCAACATCAAATAATGAAAGTAACAGCAGCACAATTAGCAGCCCTTTTGGGTGGCACCATCGAGGGTAATCCCAATGCCACCGTATCCCGTCCCATGCGTATTGAAGATGCCAAGGAGGGCGATTTTGCCTTTTTTGACAATCCTAAATACGAGCACTACGCATACACAACACAGGCATCCATACTACTGGTCGGCGCAGATTTTGTGCCTACCCAGCCCGTTACAACTACCCTACTCCGCGTACCTGACGTGCGCAAAAGCCTAGCATTGCTGCTCGAACAATTTGCAGATGCGAATAGTCGTCCTGCAAAAGCAGAAATATCCGCACAAGCAGCCATCCACCCCGAGGCCACTATTGGACAAGGTACGTCCGTTGGTGCTTTTACTGTTTTAGAGGCGGGAGTCAGCATTGGGGATAATTGTGTCATCGCACCACAGGTATTCTTGGGCAAAAACGTAAAAATAGGGAACAATACGGTGCTGCACCCTGGCGTTAAGGTATTTTATGATTGCCAAATTGGGTCAGATTGTATCATCCATGCCAATGCGGTGATCGGTGCCGATGGTTTTGGCAACGCGCCCATGCCCGATGGTAGTTGGCAAAAAATACCGCAAGTAGGCGATGTTCGTATTGGCAATAACGTAGAAATAGGAGCCAATACCTGTATCGACCGCGCGGGAATGGGTAGCACCTTAGTACATAATGGTGTAAAACTGGACAACCTCGTCCATATTGCACACGGCGTAGAAATAGGAGAACATACTGCCATGGCTGCACAGGTAGGGGTGGCTGGTAGCGCAAAAATTGGCTCGAATTGCCAATTGGGGGGCCAAGTGGGCATTGCAGGACATATCATATTGGCCAAAGGCACACGCCTACAAGCGCAAAGCGGTGTTGGATCTACGATAAAAGTAGAAAACCAAGCATTTTTTGGTAGTCCAGCCATTCCATATAGCGATTATGTACGCGCTTATATCGTTTTCAAAGAATTGCCCGATTTGGCCAAAAGGTTGCGGGTAGTTGAAAAAGCAATCAAAAACTAACACACATGAAAGTCGTTTTCGCTCATTACACGTCTATCCCTTTTATTATTGGTGCATTAGGGGTACTTTATTATGCCTGGACACACGATGGTGCTGGCGCAATTTGGATGGTACCATTTTTGGTTATTGCTGCTTTGATTTGGGTACTTGCGCCTCAAATTAACTGGTGGTGGTACAGCAAACGCCCACCTGAACTCGGTGAAGGCGTTGAAAAAGCATTGCAACGGTTTTGCGGTTTTTACCAAAGGCTAGATCCGGCAGAACAAAAAACATTCCGCGACCGATTAGCACTCACCCGTATGTCCACAGAATGGCTCACCAAAAATATGCCAGATGACAACGTTCCGCCGGATATCCAAACGGCTATTGCAACCCAATCGGTGATTATTACTTGGCGACAATCGGAGTTTTTATTCCCTCAATACGAAAAAGTGATTGTATCGCCCGATGCATTTTTGTCGCCAGAATTCCCTTATCGCCACCATTCCGAGACTTATGCACCCGAAAACTGTATCTTGCTGAGTGCCAAATCTGTGATGGAAAGTTTTGCCCAGCCCAACCAGCAGTTTAACGTAGCCTTATACGAATACGCTAAGATTTTTTTATCAAAATACCCCCTAGTACCCACGCCACCAGCGGTGGAATGGGAAGACCTAGAGCGTATTAGCGGATGGAGCCGACAAGAGGTGGAGAGTAGTATAGGCATTGCGGGTATTGCTGCATTACCCGTGGCACTTTGCTTGTACCACCTGTTTCCAGTGGCGTTTCGAGGGGAATTATTGGAAGTTGCAGAGGTGTTTGATACGGTTTAAAAAAAATATTTAGAAAAGATATTACATCCGATAAAATGTGCTATATTTGCACTATCTTTCACAAAATAATTTTTAAGATGAAACATTACATTTCCACTTTCCAGCATAATTGAAAAATGGTAAAAACGATATGAAAAAATCCCTTATATTGCTTTTGTTTTTGTATGTTATTCAGTCTGTTAATGCACAGTATCTTACGAACAAGTTGCCTAAACAAGGCTATGATCTGACGATAAAGCATGAATGTTTCCTCGGAGATAGTACGCCAAACTTCGAAATAAACGAAACACAAAAACTTAATCACTCACGGATAACCGCTGAAAACCAA
>JBEAVK010000289.1:0-19870 GCA_041160955.1 Bacteroidota bacterium | reverse complement strand
GTATCTCTCCATCATCATTAATATCTGCATCGGTATCACCAAAGCCATCTCCATCTGTATCCACACAATTCGTATTCACCAGCGCATTTTTAAAATTCGCATCAGGAATATTCACAATTTGAGCATACAAGCAAAATTGCGCAACAAGCAAAATTAATATTGTAAAAAAAGATTTCTTATTCATGGTTCAACGATTATTTAATAATGATGATTAATATTGACACAAAGGTGCAGCCAATTATGAGTTATAAAAAAAACAGTTTACCTTTGTTTTTTAAATTTTTAGATCAATAAAATTTTATAAATAATTGTTAATCAATTTTTTATCATCATTTTTTATTTAAAAAATTCTTATGGAACAAAGCATTTTATATACCCTTTTTATTCAATTTTCGGAAGACGACCGCCGAAAAATACGCAAATGGCTGGTTTCGCCCTTTTTCAATCCCCGCGAAGAGGTAAAATACTTGTTTAAGTTTCTGGAAATCAACGCGAACAAACCCGCCGCGCTCGAAAAAGAAAAGGCTTGGGCTTATATCAATCCCAATACCCCTTACAACGAAAGCACCATGAACCACCTCATGTGGCACCTGCTCAAACAATTGAAGCACTATATTGCCTATACAGAATGGCAAAATGATCCCGTTGATGCCCAAATTCGCCTCTGCCAAGGGCTGCGCAACTACAATGCCTTACCCGAAATGCTCGAAAAAGAATTGGAAACCGGGGTCGAAATCCTTGAAAAAAAACCTTTCCGCGATGCACAATACCATTTCCAAAATATGGTGCTGCAACGCGAAAAAATGGAACACACCACGCTCCTCAAACGAGATGTTTCCATCCCGCTCGCCCTGCAAAGCGAGGCTTTGGAAACAGGTTTTTTGCTTCAGGTGTTGCGCTCGTCCTGCTCTACTCAAAATTTTAGAAATATTATGAAGGAGCAGCCGCAAAAACCATTTATCCAACAGGTGATTGACCATATTTCGGATCAACACTTGGCACAACCCTTGATACACCTCTATTTTCACCTCAATAAATGCCTTCAAGACCCACAACAACAGGAAAGTTATTTTAAAGTAAAGGATGATCTGCAACAATTTGGCCACCTGCTCCGCGAAAATGAACGCCGCGAAGCCTATCTTTTAGCCATCAATTACTGTATCCGCCAACTCAATACTGGCGAAGCATCATTTATAAAAGAGGCATTTGATTTGTACAATATTGGCCTTGAAAACAGGAGTTTGTTTGAAAACGGCGTACTGTCTAAGTTTTCCTACAAAAACGCCGTCAATCTAGGTCTGGGATTGGGTAATTTCCAATGGGTAAAGCAGTTTTTGGAGAATTATCGCCCTTTTTTACCCGAACGAGAGCGCCAATCTATTTATAATTACAATTTGGCAGTGTATTATTTCCGGCTGCCCGATTATGACGCGGCACTGTCTTTACTGAGCGAAGCGGATTTTGGCAACGACCCATTAACCCAAATGAATGCCCGCTCTATGCTGCTGCGTATTTATTTTGAAAAAAGTTATTTGGATGCTTTGGAATCGTTATTGGATAGTTTTTCGGTGTATCTCCGGCGACAAAAAAATATTGGTTACCAAAAGTGGAATTACCTCAATTTGATCCGTTTTACACGGCGATTATTGACATTGCCCACTTTGGATACCAAGGCACGTGAAAAATTAAAAGACGATATAACGCAGACAAAGGCTTTGGCGGAAAAGGGATGGTTATTGGGGAGGGTGGTAACATTTTTAGTCTGATGCGATATATGGTGAAATAAACATCACATTGTATTATGATTTTAAGCAAACCACTAGCCTTTTTATTTAGTGCCGTAACCCTCATGGCTATTTTATGGCCCGTGAGGGAAAACTGGCATAAAAAGCCCAAGGATAATTTTCCATTATCTTATTTTCCCATGTTTTCCCATCAACGCGATAGCATAAACACAGTCAACTATTTTGTGGGCTATGATTCGCTAGGCCAACGATACTATATTCCATACGATATGATTGGGTCGGGTGGTTTCAACCAGGTGCGTCGGCAGATTAATAGAAAAGTAAAAACCGAAAAAGGGGAAAAACTGGTACAAAAAGTAGCCAAAAAACTATCCCAAAGCCCCAATACGCCCTATTGCCATTTGGTCAAGGTGGCCTTGGTGCAAGGTGATTTTCACCTAGATAACTACTTCCTACAAGGCGAAAAAACGCCGCTTTCCGAAAAAATAATTTCCACTCAAACGATCGAACGACCATGAAACGACTACTTCAATCTTTAGAGCAATTTTGGTTTTCGCCCATGCCAGCCGAGCGGTTGGCGATTCTGCGCCTAGGTTCTGGTGGCTTTGCGCTGTGGTATCTATTGAGCCGTTATGCACTCATCAGCAGCACAGTACAATCAGATTCTAGCAATTTTGAACCTGTTGGTTTGGCTTTTTGGCTAACCGAGCCGCTTCCGTACGCGGTGTTCATGGGTATTTATTGGGCTACGATCGCGCTCAATATTGCGTATCTTCTAGGCTGGAAGTTTCGCTTTTCGGGGCCTTTTTTTGCAATAGCAAGCCTATTTGTATTCAGTTATCGCTATTCTTGGTCTATGATTTATCACGATAATATCGCTGTAGTTTTGCAGGTATGGGTTATTGCCTTTGCACCTGCCGCCGCCGCGCTTTCGATCGATGCTTATCGTAAAAAAGAAACTGCGACACCACATTGGCACTACGGTTGGCCCGTTCGGTTGCTCTGTGCTGCTACGCTTGCCACTTATTTTTTGTCGGGTTTGGCTAAGGTGTACGGCGATTTGGCATGGGCTTGGGTAGATGGTTCGGCCATGCGCTCGCAGGTAGCCGTGGATGCCTTGCGCAAGGACGTATTCGGCGGTGAAGTGAACCCTTTTTTTGAATATTTATACCCCAATACCACTTTATTTCTACTCATGGGCTTGGGTACAATGGTGCTGGAACTCGGTGCGCCGCTGGCCATTTTGAATCGACGTTTGGGTATGATTTGGGCTGGATTTACTTGGCTTTTACATATCGGTATTTACTTCGTCATGGGTATTACGTTCCGATATCAGATGAGTGGACTCATTTTTTTGCCGTTTTTTGATGTAGAAAAACTAATGCCTTGGCTGCGACAAAAATTTAAAAGAACCAGCCATACTGTTGACCAACCAGCGGCAACCAATCAGCAGTCAGGTATCGCACTATTTGATGGTACTTGCAGTTTTTGCAACGGTACGGTGCGCTTTATTGCCAACCGTGACCCTAAAGGACGTATTCTGTTTGCTGCTCAGCAATCGGACATTGGTCGCGCCATACTTTCCGAACACTCGGCAACGGCTGATCTATCGACCATCTTTTATATTGAAAACGGGACTATTCACCAAAAAAGTACCGCAATATTGCGCATTTTACACCGATTACGGCAGCCGTGGCCCACGCTGGCGGCACTAGCACTCGTATGTCCGCGAATACTGCGAGATGGGGTGTACGACTGGGTGGCACGAAACCGGTACCACTGGTTTGGGCAACAGGAGCAATGCCCGATACCGCCCAAGCACATTCGGGCGCGATTCTTAGGGTAAGTTATATGAATATCATAATGAGGTTTTGACAGCTACAATGTGGTTGTCAAAACCTCAAATACTAATGATACACAGCGGAACTCAAATAGCATCAAGCGTATGCAATTCCTCTTCTAAAAAAATATTCAAAGGACAAATACGCAAACCACCATCCCTGTCAAACCGTTCACCCGAAGGTATTATAACGTATTTAAAATCGGGTTGAAGATCTTCAACAGATTGATAGAAACCTTTTGAAATATTGGGTGCTACAGAGAATTTTATTTCAATACAAACCATTTTGCCATTTGGAGTAATCATCAATAAGTCAACTTCTGCACCGTTTTGTGTGCGATAATAGTAGAAATCAGAAAATTCTGGTGCTTCCCGCATAATTTGCTCAATTACATAACCTTCCCACGAGGCTCCGATTGCAGGATTGCCCAACAATAAGATAAGATTGGGCATCTTCTAATTTGAACCAATCCTCTTGTAGTTCTAAATCAAGATAAATAGTTGGTTTTGCTATTTGTGTTTGCAAATAACGGGCAAGCGTGGTTTTCCCAACTAGACGTGGCCCTATCAAGCCAACGATCGGTGACCAGTCCAAATCCCGAAGGACTTTTTGCGTTATTAATCGTTTTATCATCGTGTAAATATACAATTAACCAAGTAAATTGAAAATACAATTTTCAATTTACTTGGTTAATTGTATAAAATGAGAAGAACCTCCAGGTTTTATTCACCCATTTTTACAAAACCCTGCACTGCCGTTCGGCCTTTTGTATCCCGAATTTTGAGCCAATAATGACCAGTAGTCATTTGGGGTAATACAATCGTGTTTTGATTCACGGAACTGTATTCTTGTACCAATTGTCCCTGTGCATTTAGTATTTCAATGGCTTCTATAGGCGCATCTTCGATCCATTGTATATTCAAATGGTCGGTTGCCGGATTGGGCGATAACTGCAACGAAGTATTCAATAGATTTGCTTCTGCTGTATTGCTAATGCCTTCCAAGTTAAAACGGGCGATCATGCTGCCATTATCAGTATAGCCATCCCCACAAATTGTAACTTTATTGTTGGGTGCAATAACGGCTTCATACGGAACTGCATCTTGTTCTGGAAAAGCAACGTATCCGTTTTGGCCAAAACTTTCGTCCACCTGTCCATCAGACGAATATTTAAAAAATGCAATAATACCATCAGAGTTTGGATTGGGAAGAACGGCACCAACGCCCAAAATACTACCATCAGGCATTTCATATAGACAGGTAGAAAAAGCCCCTAACTCACCAAAACTTTCCTTTATATAACCATTGAACCCGAAATTAGTATCAAAACTGCCATCTTCATTAGCGCGGAAAATATAACTTGAAAATACATCGTCAACATCTAAGGCAAGCACGGACAATACCACCTTACCAGATGACTGTAATAGTGGTCGTCCCAAATTCTCAGGGTAAAAGCCCGGATCCACATTGAAAGTGGAAGTACCGTTAGAACCATAAGCAGGATCAATAGCACCATTTTGAAAAAACTTAGTCAGGTAATATGCCGAATCAAAACCAGATGAAGCGACAATAAATCCGCCAGAAGGTAATAAAATTGGCCAAGTCTCTAACAGGCTTTCATCCGGCAAATTATTAGGAGAGGGCGTTGCTACACCATCAGCACCAAAAGATACATCCAAATCGCCATTGGGTAAAAACTTAACGACAAAAAGATCCTGATTGTTATAACTAATCATGGATGATAATAACGTACCATCAGGAAGGAGTGCTGTACTAAAAATGTCAGGAAATTCGAAATAACTATTGTCATAATTCCGAATACCTTCAGCACCAAATGAATCGTCGGGACTGCCATTGGCATTCAAGCGGAACAACGCAAAATAGTTTTTGTCATCATCGTAATAATTAGTGAATGTTGCACCAAAAAGTATTTTTCCATTCGGCAATACATGAACGTCTTTTATCTCGCAATCAAAAGAGTCGCGCAGAAATAAAAACAGCCCATTGTCGGCAAAAGTGGAATCCAAACTGCCGTTTTCATTAAAACGATTGATACCAAATCCATTGGATATGGAAAAACTTGGATATACGACAGAAATCGTCAATAATTTTCCATCCGACTGCCTATCCATACCAAAAGCTGTGGATGTTGATGCTGGTATCACGCTAAATTCCTGATAACCATTATTCACAAAACTAGCATCGTAGGTGGCATTGTTTTGTGCATAAATAAACGAAGTACTTAGGCATAAATAGCATAAAAAAGTAAAAAATGAGTAATTGAATTTCATTAATTTATAAATTAAAAGGTTAAAATTGTAATACCTAATTTTGCACACCTTCCCGTAGAATTGTTTTATTATAGGTATCTATGATATATTTTCGAGTGTTCTTGTCTGGAGTAGAATTCCAAACAAGACATAACAACGGTATAAATATGAAAATGTTTTACGGCAGCATTTACGCTTTAAAACCTATTGCCGTTGAGCATTGATATCAACCAAGAGTTTACATTTTTTCATAATCGCAAAGATTTTGTAAATATCTTCATCGGAAGCATTGTGAGCATTGCTTACACAGTATTTATCGCCTTACCAATAAGTAACTGCCCTAATGGATCGTTGTCCCTGCGGTTCTCCTGCTTATATTCGTGGAGGCAAAAATAAGGCGTTTTAGGTAATACTTTCCCCTTAGCAAGCATAAAATCTACTTTCCCAGAGGCCGAAACCGTTTCGGTTTCAATGGTTAGTGTACGTTGCGTAAAAGGTTTAAAATGGTTAGTATTAAAATCGACTAGGGTCAAAACAGGGCCAATGAAAAAGAACTTTAACTCGTCTTCGTTCCAGTTTTGGGCTTCTTTAAGCAGCAACTTACGATAATGCTCCAGCATAGTTGATTCTAATTCATTCGGTTCGCAATTTTCTGCTTTAAGCCAGTTTTCATATTCGGGAAGACTGGCAACTGGCGAAATACCAAAAGCATCTTCTACCTGCTCATAGTTCCATGTATCGAATGATCTCATTTTTTATCAATTTTTATGCAAAACTACGGTGAAAATAAGGAAATACGTTCTGTTTTTTTGAAATTATACATCTTTTTTAAAAAAAATTTACACACACACAAATTTCAAAAAGATAAAAAAGAACCAGAAGCAGGCATATTATTTCCAGAATTGCCACCATTTTTTGGGCTTTAAAGCAATAATGCCACCCTCGTACCTTGGAAGGGAGGGTGGTATGTAAAAAATGACATTAGTGATTGGTAAATCATTTAGGTCAATATTAATGTTAAAATTTGAATAGCCGAAGTACCTCACTTCTAATGTGATGAAGGATGCCAATAAGTTATTGGGAATCGTCAGTGTGAATTTTCCTTGAGCATCGGTTAATACACCCATTATTGTACCTTGTATTAAAATCGTTGCACCGATTAAAGGTGCTTTCGTCATTGAATCCAATAACTGGGCTTGTATCACATTTTTTGAGTAGTTTGTTATTCGTTCTTGTTGTATTAGAACATGCTCTTGGGTGAATACTTGGTCACCCATTGATACCACTTCTGCGACGGTAGGCTGACGGTCATAAGCCCATGTGTTGGTCACCATCCCCAATGAGAATAGCCCCACAATAATAGCATAAAGTTGTGTACTACTTGTAGTTTGTTGATGTGCCAATTTTCTGGTTAATTGTTGTTTATGAATGAAATTTGAATAAAGGCAAATAAATATAAACATATTTAGGCATATTAATTTGGTAGTATGGCATATTCATATCAAATTAAGCGCAAACGCGCCATCAATTCATCCCTAAAATTGCGGCTAAGCGGCACATTTCTATTACCCAATACCAACCATTCCTGTTGCTCGCCAATGGCATCTATTTTTTCTAAATTAACCACAAAAGAGCGGTGTACCCGTTGGAAATTGCGTTTAGGGAGTTTTTCCTCCAAATGCCCCAGCGGTACCGAAAGTAGATATTCTTTAGTATCGGTATAAATTTTACAATAACTGCGATCGGCTTCCACATACAGCACTTCGTGCAAAAACAATTTGACCATTTTGTCCTGGTGCCTGACAAAAATACGGTCGTCCATTAAATAATTTTCTTCACCTATGTTTTTGACTACCAACGACTTAGAACTATCCACTTCATTTTCCCGAATCCGCTCGAAAGCCAGTGCAATGGCGTGTTCGAGGTCGGTTTTTTGAAAAGGTTTGGAGATAAAAGCATAAGGTTTCGTTGCTTTTGCACTCGCAAATGTGGTGCTGTCGGCATTAGCCGTGAGGAAAATAAGCGGAATATCGTGTGTTTCTGCGATCCGGCGGGCGGTCTCCACACCATCCAAATTGCCTTTTAGGTTGACATCCATCAGTATCAAATCGGGGCGCGTAGCCTCAATACTTTTGAGTGCATCCTCGCCGCGTGGGGTAATACCCGATACTTCGTAACCCAGTTGATCCAGTTGCATCGAGATATCGGCAGCTGTAATCATATCATCTTCTACAATTAATATTTTAAAATTATGCATTATGCTGCTTTGGGTATTGGACTAAACCGCACAAGGGTTGCCATCCCTTTTGCGGTATTTGTTTCTACATTTCCGTTCAGTTGTATAGCCAATAATTTTACCAATCGAGTACCAAATCCCGTGCCTTGTACCACCGGCGATTCAGTTTGCCCTACACCATTATCAGCGATACGAAGGCAAAACTGCTGATTGGGTTCGGCGGTAAGGCTGATCTCTATTTGGCCTTTTTGACCATCGGGGAAAGCATATTTGAGCGAATTGGTGACGAGTTCGTTGGCAATAAGCCCAAGCGGAATAGCGGTATCCACATCGAGTTCGAGGTCATTCATGGGCACCTCCAGCGTGATGCGTTTACCGGTCTCGCCAAAAGAATGGAGCATAGATTGTCCCATTGCTTCGAAGTACTCTTTCATATTCACCGCAGCGAGGTTTTCGCCCTGATACAATTTTTGGTGGATCAATGCCATACTCCGCACCCGACTTTGGCTTTCCTGAACGGCTTCGAGCGCATTAGGGTCTTTGATACTGGCCGATTGAAGGTTGAGTAGGCTCGAAATGGTTTGGAGGTTATTTTTAACGCGGTGGTGTATTTCTTTCAAAAGCAGTTCGTTTTCCGCGTTTTTGGTAGCAAGTTGGTCATTGGTGACGGTCAAAAGTCGGTTGGCAAGGCTACGGCTGGCATAACTCCGCCACAGTACAAAAGCCAGTACTGCAAGCAAACCAATTACCCCAAAACCAAGCCATTGCACCATCCGTTGTTGGCTAATTTGAGCCTCTTGCTGTGTAATAGTGGCTTCTTTTTTTTCGGTTTCGTATTTGGTACGCAATTCAGAAACAGCGGCATCGCTTTCCAAAGAGGCAATACTATCGCGCAGCAGGAGTGCTTTTTTATGGTAGAGCAAAGCAGATTTATCATTACCCAAATGCTCGTAAATACTGCTGGCATGGGTATAGTTTTCCACTAAATCAATCAGATCGCCGTTTTTTTCCTGCAATTCGATGGTTTTTAACTGGTAAGGCAATGCTTCGGCGTAATTGCCCATTAAAAGATTCACTTCACCGAGGTTAGCGATAGCGGTATGAATACCACCCGGATAATTGGATTTTTGAGCATTTTCCAAGCATAAGCGGTAATCTTTTAGTGCCTCTTCATAGCGTCCGAGGCGTTTTAAAGCATTGCCCCTAGAATTACTAATATCGGCAATGGCCGTCAGATCTGGTTCTAATACCAGCGTCATAGCAAGTGCTTGTTCGTAATAATCCAATGCTTGTTTGTAGTCAGTCATTCTGATCGATGCATCGCCAGCAAAACGATAAGATTCAATCAGTTTTTTTTGCAGGTTATTTTTTTTGCAGATGTCAATTGCCCTTTTAGCATACTCAAGCGCCTCCTTTGGTCTGTCCTGAAGCGTAAGATCCCATGCTATTCGGCCCAGTGCATCAGCAATACCGCCTTGGTCGTTTATTTCTTCCATCAGCCGCAGGGCATCTAAGTCGTAGGCCATGGATTGCGCCAACTCGCTTTTCCTTTTAAATATCCATGAAATTTTAAAAGCAGTAGTTGCCTGTCCTTTTTTATTCCCCACAGCAATATACCCGCTTGTGGCTTTATCCAACATCAATCTGGCGGAATCCAGTTGAAGTAAATTAGCGTGCATACGACCCTGCATCTCGTAGAACTTGGGTTGCCAGTTTTTATCGCCTGTTTTTTCGGCCAAAGCAACACCCCGTTTTGCATAACCTAATGCCTGTTTGAAATCCATCCCAAATGATATATCGACCATTTGTTGGAGTAACTCAAATTGTTGCGCATTACTTTTTTCATTGGCAAAAAGCCTTTCAAGGCTATCGAGTGGGGTGTTTTGGGCAAAAAGCAATTGGGCGGGGAGAAAAAGAAGCAGCAGCAGTTTTTTCATAATAAGGTAATCAAATTTATTGGGTAATTTGGTGTTCGATTCTTATCCCAATTCGTTTGGGTTCGGAAACTAAAAACGAATATTGGGAAGCCCAAAGCAACCATTGGGAGGATAGCAAAGGATTATTGATGCAATAGTCAGCACTTTTGTTTCAGGACTAGCCACAAAGATAACAACAAAACTACGCTGCAAAATAGGTACTTCATTAATTTATCGTAAATTGAGGTATTGAAATTCTTTTTCAGTACTTGGACATCATCATTTCAAAACTATTCAACACAACAAATATGAAAAAACACATTCAATTTAGTTTATTGTTTTTAGCCCTTTTAGGGGGCATTTTTACATCCGCTTTACAAGCACAGGATGTGGACAAAGAACTGGCGGCTTTTACCCAGCAGTTTCAGGATACCTATAACAAAGAAGACCACGCAACACTCCAAACCATGTACACCACCGATGCTACCCGCGTAGCAAAAGACGGCAGCAGCACGGTGGGAGCAGCGGCGATTGGGGCTTATTGGGCAGCACAATTCAAAGCAGCCGATGCCACTCTAGCCCTCACCCCAACCCTCGTATCCTGGAGCGATGCCAACCATGCTTATATCGCCAAAGGAACTTATCAGGTAACGGGCGTTACTACAAAAGGCGATAAAATCAACGTTTCTGGCACTTACAGCAATATAATGTTGAAGGAAAATGAAGTGTGGAAAATTGCGAAATCGGTGTTGGTTGATTAGTTGAGTCATCTTCTGGCCTGTAGTGCGCGCTTTTAAATAGAGGATGATTATATGCAGTACTTGATTTTAATGACAAAAACGTTAGTTTACTTCATAATCGGTAGTAAACCATCGTTTTTGTTATTAAAGTAAACCAAATTACCCAAAAAGGACTTATCTTTGCATCGTAAAATATAAACATTAAACTTTTATACGATGGCAACCTCTATCAATCCATATACCGACTTTGGTTTTAAGAAACTTTTCGGTAAAGAAGCAAATACAGAGGTCTTGATTGAGCAGCAATTGGATTATGAAAAACAGCAGATTGACCCATCCACGCCTTTTCCAATACTTACAACTACACGGTTGACGCTTCGCCCGTTATTATTAAGCGATGCGAAAGATGTTTTTACCCTGCGCTCCGATAGCGCGATCAACAAATACTTAGACCGACAGCCCAGCAAAACGATTGACGATGCAATAAGTTTTATAAACAATATAACCGAAAATATCAAAAAAAATGAATCAATTTATTGGGCAATCACTCTTACCGAAAGTAACACATTTGTAGGTACTATTTGCCTTTTTGGATTTTCAGACCAAGAGCATAAATGTGAAATTGGATATGAACTTTTAAGCCATTTTCAAGGAAAAGGATTGATGCACGAAGCAGCAAGCAAGGTCATTGAATATGCTGTAAAAACCATGAACGTTCAAACAATTGAAGCATTTACCCATAAAAATAACCAACCTTCCATCAGACTATTGGAGCAACTTGAATTTAAAAAATCAATTGAACCCGATAAAACGAATCCCGATTGTTACGTATTCACATTCGGCAGCCTTAATATATAGAAAGATAAAGCCCCCAATATTTTGGGTTTAACCGCTAAGGAGGTAGCATAGCCGACTAAAAAGCAGCATAGAGCAAATTGCATAAAAATTTATGTCGAATAAATGCGCCAAGATAAGTGAAAGGTGTAGTTTTGTCCCCGAATCTAAATATGGTATGAAGCAGATGCCATCGACTTTGTAGGTTTGGCGATATGGCAGTTGAAGTCTGCTATCAAATTTTTTTGCTAAAAATCCACCCAAACACCAAGCCGGAAACCGTTAAAAACAAGTACAACATAACAATAATGTTAAAAATGAAATAATAGTATAATGAAAACTTTAACAAAAGAATTACAAGAATCTATTACTCCTTCTATGGCTTTGAAATTGCTCAAAGACGGTAATGAGCGATTTGTCAATAATTTAAAAGCAAACCGCAACCTTTTGCAACAGGCAAACGAAACCTCCGATGGACAACATCCATTCGCGGTGGTTTTAAGTTGTATTGATAGCAGGACTTCTGCTGAGCTTATTTTTGACCAAGGGCTTGGTGATATTTTTAGTGTGCGGATTGCTGGAAATATTATTAACGAGGATATATTAGGCAGTATGGAATTTGCCTGCAAAATAGCGGGCTCAAAAATAATTGTTGTCTTGGGACACAGCAGTTGTGGAGCCATAAAAGGTGCTTGCGACCATGCCGAAATGGGTAATCTAACGGCGCTGCTCTCCAAAATAAGACCCGCTGTAGATGACGAAGTAATAACTAAAGATAATCGCACATCAAAAAATGAAACTTTTGTAGAAAATGTTGCTGCCATTAATGTAAAAAGAACCGTAAAAGCTATCATGGAAAGAAGTACTATCCTTGAACACATGATTCAAAACGGTGAAATTGGTATTATTGGCGGAATGCACGATTTGGCAACAGGGCGGGTTATTTACTATGCAGATACCACTTTTATTGCATAGATAAAAAATGGTAGATTACAACACAAAAGATTGGATCATCTTTATATTTAGGTTTCACAAATCAGATACTTTTCGACAACTATTGCCCCTAATGATTTTAATAGGTTTTTATTCTGGTGGTATTGCCTATTTAGAATTAGAATATTGGAAACTTTCAGAAAAAAGCTATGTCAAAAATCTTACGTTGATGCACACCACCGTCGGATTTGTCCTGTCTTTATTATTAGCATATCGGACTAATACAGCGTATGACCGTTGGTGGGAAGGTAGAAAATTATGGGGTTCATTGGTCAATAATAGTCGCAATTTGGCCATAAAACTACATGCTTTTTTAGAACAAGACTCCGACCGGAAATATTTTAAGCATTTGATTCCTACTTATGCTGCCGTACTATCCAAACATTTGATGAATGAAGAAGTGAGCCAAACGCTATTTGACGGTCTTGATTTAGAAATAGATCACCACAAACACCAACCGAATCAGTTGGCCAAAATGTTATTTCAAAAAGCAAATGAAATATACAAAGATGGGAAAATATCAGGCGATCAATTCATTATTCTCAATGCAGAATTGCAATCTTTTACGGACATCTGTGGCGCATGTGAGCGCATCAAAAACACACCTATTCCTTACTCTTACAGTGCTTTTATCAAGAAATTTATTTTCTTTTTTGTAATGACCCTCCCATTTGGATTTGTGTTTAGTCTTGGATATTATGTAATTCCTGTAGTCGTATTTATTTTTTATGTTTTGGCCAGTTTAGAACTCATTGCTGAGGAAATTGAAGATCCATTTGGACTAGACTCCAATGATCTACCCATGACAAGAATTGCTGCTAATATTAAAAAAAATGTAGAGGAAATTTTATAATACGACTATTTTCCTCCATACTGCTTTATTATCCGCACAACGCAAGCGCACAACGTAAGTTCCACGACTCAATCCGCTGATTGGAATAGCCGCAGGCAAACTGAGGTTTTCCGCATGTTGAGGGCAAAAAAGAGATGTACTTTCATCGTAGATATGTTTTGAGTATAAATATTGAAATAAACAGATAATTCATAATACAAAGATACAAACCGAATGGAAAGCCAACGCCAAATATTTGCAAACGGTAGAAAATGTTTGCCCCATCAATTTATCGCCAATACATTGGAAATGTGAAAGTCAAATTTTTCAAATCCATCTATCTGAGGATTATTTTCAAGGCAACAGCAAAGCGGCATTGCTTGTAAATAAATAGGGTCTTAAAAAAAAATTAGTAAAACCCGTTGAGATCATAATGCTCGCCTCGTCTAATGAGTAGTTCAATCATTTTGAATCGTCAAATATCTGCTATTACGGTAGAAATTAACTACACATACAAATAACCATATTTTTTAAATAATTAAATGCTTAATAATATGAAAAATTTCTTTTTTTTCGCAGCCATTATCTTGATTTCTCAAACCTCATTACTCGCACAGAAATCCACCACTTGGAAAGGTGGTACCCCCGGTAAACCCAGCGATTGGAACTGCGCCTCCAACTGGAGTGATGGCCGAGTACCCAACGAGTTTAGCGATGTAACCATCCCAAATGTTTCAATTGAAATTTACCCGGTCATCAAAAATAATGTGGAAGATATTAACGCACTGTTCTTGATGTCGAATACACATATTAAAATTGAAAAAAAGGGCGCCCTAACAGTGTCTGAACGGGTAGAAATTGCAGCTGGCGTAAAAATAGACAACCTTGGCAAACTTGACCTACCCACCAATGAAATTACTACAAACCAAAATATTTCAACGGTAATGCTGGCAAAAAAATCCAAATAAGAAATGAGATTTAAGTTTTTGCGTCTATTCACAATTTACATCGCATAAAAAACGCACCAACCATAACATCTAAAATTTTTTTTCGCAACCACATTCTTTTTTTTGAGCATTAATGCTATTTCTGCACAAGCACTCCTATCTTTGCACAGTGCGCATATTGATAGTTCAAAATGCAATTAATTGTGTTCAAATACTTACAACCAAATTACCTATTTTTGGAACGAAATTACCTGACGATTTTAATATTTATCCTACACCTTTGTATCGCCAACTTTAATCTAAAAATATCTTTTATTATGACGCCTAAGATTTTTTTCACGGTTTTACTCTATGCAATCAGTATTGTATCCATTGCTGCCCAAGCACCATCATATACTGAGCAAACTGAACAAACAGCACTGTTGAACACTTTTGGTACTCGAATACCAAATGCCATCTTTACCCTTTTCGGAATAGTCATTTTAATCTGTACAGGATCAATCTGTTACGCGATCAAGGTATTTATCAAAATTAGTAAAACACAAGTAATGAGCCATACCATTTGATTCAAGTTTTGGGATAGAAATATTTGTCCGCATAGTTTGGGAAAAGTACTTTAATTTCGGCTTTGCAAACCTAAGAAACGATGCCGAAATAAATGTCCAAATTGAGGCTCATCTTTTATGTTCAAACTGCACGTTTTTCTCGTTAAATAGCCCCACTTTTCGCCTCCAAAAACACATATTTGACTGCAAAATCTTGAACTTGAATTTGTACCTTTATTCCAGCAGCGTTCCTAAAAATAGATTAACAATATTAATTTTATGCAAAAAAATTATAAAAATTGGCTCATTAAAGTGCCCTTAGGCTTGGTATTAGTTGGCTTTGGAGCCTGTCTGATCGTCGAAGCAGGATTCTTAAAGCACTCAGGTACTCCTGTTTTTGACTGGGTTGTTGCAGGTACTACCGCACTCGTTGTATTCAACTCAGGGCTTTGTATCTTCGGAGACGCTATCCTCGCTAGGGTACGTTACGAAATTGAGACCTCGAAATAGGGTACTTTGCTACACTAGGGTTTATTATTCCTTACTAAAAAATATTAAAAAATGAAAAATATATTCAAAAGCAAAATCTTATGGGCAATTTTATTTGTCCTGTGTCAAACAGCAAGCCTTACCGCTCAAAATACTGCGACTAAGGAAATCAGTATCGCTTCTACCATTTTGAAAAAGAAGGTAAGCCTAAAAGTGCAAACTCCGGAAGGATATAGTAAGTCCAAAAAGAAATATGCAGTACTTTTTGTATTGAATGGAGAGGAGCAATTGGCGGGAGCAATGGCCAATACCGCAAAAAGTTTGTACCAAGAAAACGACATCCCCGAAATGATCGTTGTTGGCCTAACCAACGACGATGATAACGCCAAATTCCTTTCGTGCATGGAGCAAGAATTAGTACCTGCCCTCTCCCAAAAGTACCGCACCACAGGAGCGCGCACCCTCCTCAGCAAAGACGTTTCTGGTTCTTTTGCATTGTATGCGTTACTCACCAAGCCTGCCCTGTTCAACGGTTATATTTCCGCTACACATCAATGGCTGGAAAATGGTAAAGACAAATACACCAGTTTGGCCGAAAAAGCCTTCAAAACCCCTGCCATATATACAGGTAAAAAAATCTTTTTTGCCAAACTGAGGGGTGCTTACGACGATAGCGACCCGAAAAAAACCGAAACAGCAATACAGGCGTTTTCGGACCTGCTCGTCTCCAAATCAGGTAATCGTATTGCAACGCAATACAAGGCTTTCGACGACTGGGGCGAAGCTGTTCACCCCGATTTTAAAGAATGTCTCTTATTTGTAGCAGCACCAGAAAAATCACAAAAAACACCTGCCACCACACTCGAAAAACACCAACTCGACAATGGCAAATGGGTCATCAGAGACAAACAAAAAAAGGTGCTTTACGACATATTCCTATACGACAATGGCCCCGATTATCCTTCAGAAGGCTTATTCAGGATTGTAAAAGACGGCAAAATCGGTTATGCCGACGAAAAAACGTACACCATCACCATCGCACCACAATTTGATTGTGCCTTTCCTTTTGAAAATGGGAAAGCCAAAGTCAGTACCAATTGTAAAACCGAGAAAGATGGTGAATACAGCACTTGGATCAGTGATAATTGGCAGTTTTTGGATAAAAAGGGGCAGTTTTTGTCGGAGTAAACGAACTCAATCATGCAACTACTTTTCAAATGCCAGGTGTACCAAAAGAACGAAATTTGAAATATACTTTTACGATCAAACCAGCAGGGTCGGTGCTTTTGACGGTGTCGTCGATGACGAAAAAAGGGGAGAAAGAATCGAGTGAATGGGTGAAGGCGAAGTAGGGATTCCGCTCACTTATAATTTTTATATCTCAGCGGAATGTGCTTAAAAAATGTAGATTCCGCTCACTTGTAATTTTCATATTCCAGCGGAATGTGCTTAAAAAACATACATTCCGCTCACTTATAATTTTTATATTCCAGCGGAATGTGTATATTTGCACTGTTTTTCAGTAAAAATATAAAATACTCATGCCACAGCCATTGGTCGGACGGCAACAAGAAATAGCTGTTTTAGAAAAAGCATATCATTCAAATGAGGCTGAATTGGTCGCCGTTTTTGGTCGCCGTCGCGTAGGTAAAACCTTTTTGGTACGGACAACTTACGCGGAGAAAATTAGTTTTGAAATGACTGGAGTTCAAAACGGCAATGTTCGCGAGCAATTACAGCACTTTACGGATAGGCTCAATTACCATGCGCGTCCTATGTTTCCATTTAGTGTGCCTCGCAATTGGCAGGAAGCCTTTCAACGGTTGATTATTTATTTGGAGGAAAAATTCAAGGGCGAAAAAGCAGTCGTTTTCTTAGATGAGTTTCCATGGTTATCAGGGCAAAAATCTGATTTTTTGAGGGCTTTTGGGCTTTTTTGGAATAGTTGGGCTTCTCAAAATAATGTAGTCATTGTCATTTGTGGTTTCGCAGCCTCTTGGATGATTAAAAATGTTGTGCGTGACAAAGGTGGGCTGCACAACCGCATCACGCGACGTATCTATCTACAACCGTTCCATTTGTATGAAACCGAACAGTTTTTAAAAAGCCGAGGTGTAAAATTAGATCGCTATCAAATAGTCCAAATTTACATGGCAATGGGTGGTATTCCTCATTATTTAAAAGAAGTAGAACCTGGAAAAACAGCTATCCAAAATATTGACCAAATTTGTTTTTCGCCGCAAGGGCTATTGCGTGAAGAGTTTATGCAACTTTACCCTGCGCTTTTTGACCGCGCCGAAAATCACATGCGGATTGTTCGAGCGTTGGCTAATACCTGGCAAGGTATGTCGCGGGCTGATATTTTGGAACAAACCGATTTGGCAGATGGTGGCAGCACTTCGGATACTTTGGAGGAATTGGTCAATTCTGGTTTTGTTGCGACCTATTATGCTTTTGGTAAAAAGAAAAAGGAGATTCGTTACCGCCTAACTGATGAGTTTTCTTTATTTTATTTGCAATTTATCGAGCATAAACGAGGGGAAGGTACAGGTACTTGGGAAAGGCTTTCCCAAACACAATCGTGGAAAAGTTGGAGTGGCTATGCTTTTGAAAGTATATGCCTGAAGCATGTTCCAGCCATTAAAAAAGCACTGGGTCTTTCTGGTATATACACCGAAGCATCTGCTTATTACCTAAAAAACAGTGATTTTGGCCGTGGCATTCAAGTTGATTTACTTTTGGACCGAAATGACCAAGCCATTAACCTGTTTGAGATAAAGTTTTACCAATCGCCATATCTCGTAAATAAAGAACAAGCCGACGAGTTTCGCCTAAAAACGGCTATTTTTAAATCGGCGACAAAGACAACTAAACAGGTGTTTTTTACACTTTTGACGACCTTTCCAATTGTGCCCAACGAACAAAGCCTGAGTACTGTTGATATTGCGCTGGATATGAATTGTTTGTTTGAGGTATTTTAGTGTTTGGTCAATCGCGAAACAGGACTTCCATGCCGAGGTCGTTTTGCGCTAATGTCATGGCGTGGTCATTGCGGACGAGGCCAACGATATTATTTTTCATAAAAACAAAGTAAGTGAGCGGTAAAGGTACTATAGCAATTGATTCAGCTCACGTGTATTTTTCTTTTGCCGATTTTGAGCAAGAACCACACCGCAACAAACTCAATATGCTGTTGAATTGGACGGGGCATTTGGCGTATCATTTTGGGCAGGTGGCTTTGTTGAAATAGGGTGGGGGGCTGAACGGCATAATATTTTGGGTGTTTTTAAAAAAAATGTCCCTGAAACAGCAGGACATTCGGATATAATAATTTAAGGCTATTACTTGCTAGTTTCATCGATTTGATGGTTTTTTAGCGAGCAATAGCCTTTTTATTGTATATAATGAAATAATTAAATACTTATCTCATTCCTTAGCACCCACTATTTCTAGGTATTGCGTAAATCACATTGCCCACAACCGTTAAATTGAATATTTTTTCTTTGATCGCTGGAAGTATAAGTTCCCATGTTTTGCCTCGGTCGGCAGAACGGAAAATACCATCAGGATGGCCGCAAAAAAAGTTTGCACCCACTTGTTTGATAGAAGCAATATCTGCTGTAGGTGGCAAACCTGCATCAATGGCCTGCCAAGTTTTACCCGCATCCATAGAAATACGCACCCTTCTGGTTTCCGACTCCGTGTTATAGGTAATAGCGGCGAATCCGCCTTCGATTACTTCTACCTCAATGCCCACACCGCCTTCCGATATGACCAAGTCCCAGTGTTCGCCGCCATCCGTAGAGCGTAAAATGCCCCTTTCATTGGTGCAGATGAGTACACCATCGGATTCCGCCATGTGGATCATCCAGCCATCTTTATGGACATGTTTCCAGGTTTTTCCCTGGTCGGTGGATTTAAAAATACCGTTGTCGGTGCCGATGAAAATCGCTTTATCACGTGCTTCGAAAACATTACGAACTTGCTGGTTTTCTATTCCAGCAAATACAGGCACCCAAATGTCTCTGGATATATTTTGAACAAAACTGTTCTTCTTGCCGAGCGCATAAAGCCCGGTACTACCGGGAAAAATACCAAAAATAGGGCTATTGAGTAGAAATTCTTTTTCCCAAACAGGCGGCTTCGAGGTGACTTTGCTGCGGTACATACCATTTTCATTACTCAAAATGATTTCACCGTTCTGCGCCAACAACCAGTTCATCTGCTTGTCGATAGGCAATCCTGCGCTGATATCCTGCCAAGTATGTCCGCCATCGTTGGATTGAAAAATAATATTGGAGGCTGGCACTTTGGGTTTTCCGATGTCCTCTTGGCTAGTGGAGATAAATTGTAGGTTGGCCGTAGCCATTGGAACAGCCCTCTCTTGGGCTTGCTGACAACTGATAAATGATTGAAAAAAGAGCAAAAAAGCGAGCACTTGAAATTGATGCATAATGTTGATGAGTTAGTGAAATAATGTTG
>JBEAVK010000313.1:0-14682 GCA_041160955.1 Bacteroidota bacterium | reverse complement strand
CTGTACCCAAAAGGTTAGGGTTGTGTATCACATGTAACCAACGTGCTTGTTGGTTGGTTTGTACATATATTTTGCAATCGGGTGCAAGTTGGCAAGTCAAAAATGTAGCGGGCAATGGGTCACTGAATCCATCCCATGTATCCAATAACACACGTGTTCCGGGTATATCGGAAGAGGATAGATCATATTGGAAAATTTCTTTTATGGTTGTTACATAGAGAAATCGACCATTAGGAGAGAAGGCACACCCCATAACGTCAGGAGTAATGGAAAGAAATTCTACGGGGTATTGCCTGAAATTACTTAATTGGCCTGTTGTACGGTCAAAATCATAGATATTAATACCATGAAATGGTGTACATACTGCCATTGTCGATCCATCTGCACTAAAAACTATTTGACCGCTGCCCTCCTCTTCTGTCGTAAAGTCCACACCGACTTTATTGAGAACTGTATCCGCCACACCTTGATGCGTGAGCAAAAATGCATATATTTCGCTTTCTGATTTCCGAGGAGTTACAACCCACCAATCTTTCCCATTTGCATGTTTTACTGCTGTAATCATCCCAAATGTTAGACTATCTTCCATAACTGGGATATTTTTTTCTATTACATCTCCTTTACCATCATTTAGTTGCATATCCACAATAGAGTAAAATAAGACATCTGTAATTACTGCAAAGGAAGGTTGATACACGTATTTTATTCGCTTGTGAAATAAATAGTACTTATGACTAGAATCGGGTAAAGGCAAAAAAAGCGAACTCTGGAGTCCTGCGGTGTAAGCGCCATTTCCAGGTGATGTAGAGTGACACTGAAATTCATTTACATACCCTGGATTAATATCATGGCCATTTGGAAGTATCTCATCCGTAATGCCATTAGCAATATCGCAACCATCAGTATAAACTTGGATATTGCCAGCAGTATCACTAATCACAGAGCTACTAACAAACAATTCTAATTCTCTTCTTTTTCGGAAAGTAAGCGGCGGACTTTGTTTGAAATCTATCATCATCCCACCACGTGTGGTATCCGATAAATAATTTTGTGCGCCACCAACCCAAACATAATCATGTTTTTGGGCCGAAATAGTATTGCAACTTATAAGGAACAGAATGATCAGGTAAATATTTTTCATATATAGAATAGGAAAGGAGTTTATCCCCATAGTTAATTTAAAATCTAATGTTCAACGTTTAAAATTAAAAATTAATACCTAAGGACGATGAAATAATAATTTGCACACCAAATTTACTTTAAAATGGGCGTCTCTGCCAAATTCCCTAGCGATAAACGCCTCATTTTATTTTTTCTAAAACTTTTTTTCAAAAAAGTTTTTTCTTTCCAAAAAAATAAACTTACCTTTGCGCTCCTTTTTAGGGAAACACAGTTGCGGGCGTGGCGAAATTGGTAGACGTACCAGACTTAGGATCTGGCGCCGAGAGGCATGGGGGTTCGAGTCCCTCCGCCCGCACTTCATTTTGAAATAAGCATACAGATGCCCAATATTGCTCGTACAGACCTCACGCCATCACATCTTCACCTTACCATTACGCTTTTACGCGAAGATCTCAAACCTAAATTAGATTCAGAATTTAAACGCCTTAAACAGCGTGCCACCATCAAGGGATTCCGTGCAGGTCAAGCACCCGCACAATATGTCAAATCCTTGTATGGCCAATCCCTGTTTTACGACGTGTTTAACAAAATGATGTCTGATGAACTTTCGGGGTTTTTAAAAGATAATGATTTGGACGTACTCGGCCAGCCACTTCCTGTGGAGGACGGCCAACGCCAGTATAAATTCAGTATCGACAATCCAGAACCAGAATATAGTGTGGTGTATGAGATTGGACACGTACCGAAGTTTGAATTAGCAGGTTTGAGCAAAGATGAAATCTATGACCGTTATGAAGTAACTGATCTAGATACATTGGCTGCCAAAGACCTCGAGGAAGCACGCAAAAGCGGCGGCGCTCGTATCAATCCAGAAGAAGATATTCTCGAAGACGATATTCTTAAGGTCGAAGCCAAAGAAATGGATGGCGATAGCCCAAAGGCCGATGGCTGGGAGACTACTATAACCATTTCTGTTAACGAAATCGTCAATCCCGATCTTAAAGCACAGGTTTTGACCCTCAAAAAGGGTGATCATATCCGTTTTGATATACAAGATCTCGAAACAAACCGCGATCAAGATTTTATCCGCAAATATTTACTCAGCATTCCCGCCGATGACGAGCGTGAAGTAGGCAACATATTTGGAGGTGAAATTATTGAGGTTTCTCGTATGGGTATTGCAGAATTAAACGAGGCGTTTTTTCAGGCTAATTTTGGCGAAAATGTAAAAACAGAAAGCGAAGCGATTGAGGTAATTAAAAATGGCGTTGCCCAGTTTTATGAGCAACGCGCTAATGCCCTTGTTTTCCGCGAAATGCAAGATCGCTTGTTGAAACTTAACAACATCGAACTTCCCGATGAATTCTTAAAGCGTTGGTTGCGCCTCTCTAATGAAGGTGTAGTATCGCAAGAAGAAGTCGATAGAGATTACGATAGTTTTGCTACCAGCCTCCGTTGGTCTATGGTGCGCGATCGTATCATTGAGCGATTTGGAATTACGGTAAGCGAGGAAGAAATTCGCGAAGAATTTTACAGGACTTTGATCAACTATTTCCGCGCACAATTGCCGATGGAAATGCTCAAAGGCGGCGTTGACCGAATGATGTCGGATAAAAAAGAAGTGGAGCGCGTTTCTTCTAATATTCAATACGAAAAAATGTTCAATGCTGCTCTGACAACGGTAACTACACAGCCGAAGGCCATCAGTTCTGAAGAGTTCCACGCTATTTTCGATCAAGCGAAGCAAACAACACAGGGATAATTCCCCTTTAGTTTAGTCCCTTGTATGCGGTAGTTGGTGGTGCTGATGAGTAGTTTCATCGTTTAGTACAGTTCCCAAGGGTTTAATATTTGAGCAATTTGGCTAATTATATGTTCTAATTGCAAATTGCTTCAACAAAATAAATATAACTAGTCATGTTCGACCAAAACGAGTTTAAAAAATATGCTGTTGGCCATCTTGGCATGAGCAGTATGCACCTGGAACATTACATGCAGAAAAGTACTGCAAACGTGGCTCCAAATATTAAGGCTTTTACCCCGGCAGTAATCGAAGAGCGCCAATTGAACGTAGTTCAAATGGACGTTTTTAGTCGCCTAATGATGGATCGTATTATTTTCATGGGTGTACCTGTGACAGAATATGTAGCCAATGTCATTCAGGCACAATTGCTTTTCTTGGAATCTATCGACTCCAATCGCGATGTACAAATGTTTATCAATAGCCCCGGCGGTTCGGTGATCGACGGCCTTGGTATATATGATACCATGCAGTATATCCGCCCCGATGTCGCTACAATTTGCACAGGATTGGCGGCTTCTATGGGGGCAGTTTTATTGGCAGCTGGCGCAAAAGGCAAACGTTCTTGCTTGTTCCACAGCCATATTATGATCCACCAGCCTTCAGGTGGCGCACAAGGGCAGGTTTCTGATATTGAGATCACTTACCATTTGATCAAAAAAATGCAGAAATCTTTGTACGATGTACTTGTACACCACACTGGACAAACTTATGAGAAGATTTTGGAAGATTGTAATCGCGATAACTGGATGGGTGCCGAAGATGCAAAAGCGTATGGCCTTATCGATGAAGTATTAAGCCGCGATAACCCACGCAAATAAAATCTTCTGACGAGATTAAATAACGTTATTTGAAAGACGTTAGAAATAAGAACTCAGATATTTGGGAAAACGTTAAGTTATCTCCGTATCTTTGCCTTATATCTAACGTCTTTTGTTTAGGAATGAGACCGCTAAAATTGTACTTTTATCCAAATCTCATTCCTGTCCCCTAAACCCCTAAAGTTGTAAAAAAAAAATGGTAAAAAAAGGGAAAATATCTCAGAATCATTGTTCCTTCTGCGGACGCGGAAAGGAAGATGTATTGATATTAATATCGGGTATGGATGCCCAAATTTGTGAAGCCTGTGTGGATAAAGCAGCCGATATGGTCGATCAGCATTTGGGCGAAGATGCTGCCCGTCCGCCGAAAGGTGGTGGAGAAGGCGGCTATTCATCCAAATACAGCGGCAAAGTAAAACCTATTCCACCTTCCGAAATGAAGGCTTTTTTGGATAAATATGTTATCGGCCAAGATGATGCCAAAAAGGTGTTGTCGGTAGCCGTATATAACCATTATAAGCGTTTGATGTACAAGGAAAACGGCAAACAGGGCGATGTGGATATCGAAAAATCCAATGTGCTGTTTGTGGGGCAAACGGGTACCGGCAAAACGCTGATGGCCAAAACCATTGCTAAACAACTCAATGTACCCTTTACCATCGTGGACGCAACGGTATTTACCGAAGCAGGCTACGTAGGTGAAGACGTAGAAAGTATCCTTGCTCGATTATTGCAAGTATGTGATTTTGATGTAGAAGCAGCCGAGCGTGGTATTGTTTATATCGACGAGATCGACAAAATAGCCCGCAAACAGGATAATCCGAGCATCACGCGTGATGTATCGGGCGAAGGCGTACAACAAGGTATGCTCAAAATGCTGGAAGGTGCCGAAGTATTGGTACCACCACAAGGCGGACGAAAACACCCAGAACAAAAAATGCTTAAAGTAAACACCCAGAATATTTTGTTTATCTGCGGTGGAGCATTTGATGGTATCGAAAAAAATATTGCCCGCCGCGTTAATACTCAAATTATTGGCTATAATAAACAGGAGTCGGAGAAAATCGACAAAGAAAATCTGCTCCAATACGTAAGCCACCAAGATATTAAAGCATTTGGTTTGATTCCAGAATTGGTGGGGCGTTTGCCAGTTATGGTGCATTTGGATCCATTGGACACCGATACCCTCAAACTGATACTTACCCAACCACGCAATGCGCTCCTTAAGCAATACCAACAACTGTTCGGTATGGAAGATATTGCATTGGAACTGACAGAAGATGCGGTGCAATTTATCGCCGAAAAAGCATTGGAATACAAGCTGGGTGCTCGTGGCCTTCGCTCTCTTTGCGAAGCCATCCTCACCGATGCAATGTTTGATCCAAAAATGGAAGGCGCTACTGAACGCAAATTAGTGATTGACCGCGCTTATGCCGAAGCCAAACTAAGTAAGTCTCGGATTTCTAAGTTACGTGCTTAAAAACCGTCGTACAACGGACAATAATGAAATACAAATAGCGGACAGTGTTACAAAAGTGTTTTTTTTGCAACAAAATTCGTCAATAACTTGTTTTCAAATTCCAACATATAATCAATGGTAACTTTAAAGTTGTTTTGGGGTTCTATTTCGTTATGTTTTGATTCTTAACCTTTTCAATAAAATATTAAATTTATAATACAATGGCATTGCAAATTTCAGATGCATCTTTTAAAACAGATGTACTTAACAGCGATAAACTGACAATAGTTGATTTTTGGGCAGAATGGTGCGGTCCATGCAAAATGATGAATCCTATTTTGGATGAACTTACTAAGGAATACGACGGTAAGGTGGTTATCGCAAAAATGAACGTAGATGATAATTCAGAAACACCCACTAACTTCAATATTCGTGGTATTCCGACTTTTATCCTATTCAAAGAGGGCAAAGAAATCGCTCGTATCGTAGGTGCACAAACAAAAGCAGTTATGAAAGGACAAATTGACGCGCTTCTCAACGTGGCAGTTTAATCTCTTTTATACCTCTAAAAAAAATCCCTGTTGACGAATATCTCGTTAACAGGGATTTTTTTTATGCTTCCAATACTTTCTATTTTCACCGAGCAATATTGAACTGTTTTAATCACCCCATCTACCTCCACATTAAAATAAAAATGCCCGATCTTTCGGGAAAGACCGGGCACGAATAAATTTTTCTTAGGAATGCGAATTAAATACTATTGCTTCTCCTTCTTTGGCTTTTTTTCACCCTTTTTTGCTTTCTTATCCGCCTCGCGTTTGGCCATGATCTCCTCAAATTTGCGCGCTTGCTCGTCATTAAGAATCGCTTTGAGTGCTGCTTTACGTTCGTCGCGGAGTTTTTTCATATCCGCTTTTTTATCTCCTTTTGCGGCTTTCATTTTCTCCTTATACTCTTTACTTACTTTTTTAAAGGCGTCCTTTTGTTCTGTGCTGAGGTTAAGGTCTTTGGATAACTTATCGTCTTCGCCTGCATCACTTTTGGGTCTTTTTTCAGTTGTTGTTGGAGTGCTGCCACGTTCTTTTTTAACAGGTGTTGCTTCTGATTGAGCATTTGCGAAAGATGCAAAAAGCATCATAAAAGCGAAAATACCGGATTTTGCAATAATGTTCATGTTAATTATTTTTTTATGGAGCAGTAATATGCTCGCTTGTTTGTAATGTTATTTGGACTGCCAATTTGCAAATTGGTTACATGGGATATGGTTAAACTTTTGTTACTGAAAATATAAGTGAACGCAATTTAACTACTTTAGTTGATCGCCGAGTAGTATGAATACCCTACTTTCCTGCCTTTTTGTCTGCTATCTGCCAGTATTTTACCAATAAATCATCTTGGCAAAACATTTGCACCCTTGCTATTCCTCAAATGTTTCGCATCTTTGCTGCCATAATTGCAGTAATTATTGCTTTCACCCTTATTTGAGTATAGAAACTGAACAAGTGTATGTTTGATCAATTGACACAGGCGATCAATTCCGATGATGAACCGGATTATGTTCCGCTATTTTCACTGGAAGACGAAGATGATTCCCGACAGGACGAGGTATTCCCGGATACGCTCCCGATCCTGCCGTTAAAAAATACTGTTTTATTCCCCGGTATCGTAACGCCCATCACAATTGGCCGCGACAAAAGTATCAGAGCCGTTCAACACGCCTATGATAATGGTCGGTTTATTGGGGTGCTGTCGCAGCGCGATATGAAATTTGAGGCACCCGGCCCGAATGACCTACACGATATAGGCACAGTGGCGCGTATCCTCAAATTACTAAAAATGCCCGATGGTTCTACTACCGCCATATTGCAAGGCCGCAAGCGCTTCAAATTGGTACGTATGGTAACCGAAGACCCGTATATGCAGGGTGAAATAAAGGTATTGGAATACGATAAACTCAAAAACAAAATGATGTTCAAAGCGGCAATCAGCAGTATTCGCGATTCCGCTAAGCATATTATCGAACTGTCTCCCCATATCCCATCGGAAGCAGCCGTAATGTTGCGCAATATCAATAATGATAATTTTTTGCTCAATTTTATCTCTTCCAATTTAGGGATTGATCTAAAAGACAAACAAGCCATTCTCGAAGAAAATCAATTGCAAATAAAAGCATCCATGATCTTACAACACATGGATGGCGAATTGCAATTGCTCGAACTCAAAGACCAAATTGAGTCTAAAGTTCGTGTCGATATCGAAAAACAACAGCGCGATTATTTCCTCAACCAACAACTCAAAACCATTCAGGAAGAGTTGGGGCAAAACCCACAGGAAGATGAAATGAACGCCTTGGCAGAGCGGGCTAAAAAGAAAAAATGGGCAAAACCTGTTTCAGACGCGTTTAATAAAGAATTGGCCAAAATCCGCCGCGTAAATCCGCAAATTGCAGAATACGCTATCGGGGTGAATTACTTGGAAACCTTGCTCGATTTGCCTTGGGAGGAATATTCTAAAGACAATTTTGACTTGAAAAAGGTCAAACAAGTGCTGGATAAAGACCATTTTGGCTTAACCAAAGTAAAGGAGCGTATCCTCGAACATTTGGCCGTGCTGAAACTCAAAGGCGATTTTAAAGCCCCTATTTTATGCCTCGTTGGGCCTCCTGGTGTGGGTAAAACCTCCTTGGGCAGTAGTATTGCAAAAGCACTCAAACGCAAATATATCCGCGTTTCATTGGGTGGATTACACGACGAATCAGAAATTCGCGGACACCGCAAAACCTATATCGGTGCCATGCCCGGTCGTATTATTAAGTCGTTGAAAAAAGCAAAAACGGGTAATCCTGTTTTTATCCTCGATGAAATAGACAAGGTAGGTAAAGATTTTCGCGGCGATCCGTCCTCTGCTTTGTTGGAAGTATTGGATCCGGAACAAAACACCACTTTCCACGATAATTACCTGGAAATTGAATACGACTTGTCAAAAGTCTTGTTTATCGCAACCGCCAATTCGCTCTCTACCATCCAGCCCGCATTGCTCGATCGGATGGAAATTATTTCATTGGCGGGTTATTCATTGGAAGAAAAACTGGAAATTGCAAAACGGCATTTGATCCCCGATCAACGCAAGGAGCACGGCCTCAAAACGGGCGATATTAAAATTACGGATAAAGCACTTGCTGCTATTATCCACGATTATACCGGCGAAAGTGGTGTACGTAACCTCAACCGCGAAATCGGTTCGGTGATGCGCTATGCAGCCAAAAATATTGCCATGGAAGAAGCGTTTGATACCACGATCAAACCAGAGGATTTGCGCAAGATACTTGGCCCTACCAAACACGAAAGTGATACTTATACCGAAAAACAGGCACCGGGTGTAGCTGTAGGTTTGGCATGGACGAGCGTAGGTGGTGAAATACTATTTATTGAGGTAAGCCTAAGTAAAGGCAGTGGGAAACTACAACTCACTGGTAATTTGGGCGAAGTGATGAAAGAAAGTGCATTTACCGCGCTTTCCTATATCAAAGCCCATGCAGAGGAACTTGGGGTAGATCAGGAAATGATCGAAAAAACGGATATCCATATCCATATCCCAGAGGGTGCTATCCCTAAAGACGGCCCATCCGCAGGTGTTACGATGCTTACAGCGATCACTTCGGCCTTTACCAAAACATCCGTAAAACCATACCTCGCTATGACGGGAGAGATTACCCTACGCGGTAAAGTACTCCCCGTAGGAGGTATAAAGGAAAAAATATTGGCGGCCAAACGCGCTGGATTAAAAGAAATTTTGCTCTGCGCAAGTAACCGTAAGCATATTGAAGATATTGAGCCAGAATACATAAAAGGACTCACGTTCCATTATGTAACTCAAATGGACGAGGTACTCAAACACGCACTCAAAAAGAAATAACTTATTGTATTATCGTTCTTAACCGCTATCTTTACGCCCGAAATGGAAAAATACAATTATATCTATCATTTAGGGCGGTATGTCAATTTAATGGGGCAAGCCTTCAGCAAGCCCGAAAAAATGTCGATGTACTGGAAAGAGACAGCCCGACAAATGAACGATATTGGGGTGGGGTCGTTGATTATCGTTTGCTTGATCTCCGTTTTTATCGGTGCGGTTTCGGCGCTTCAGTTCGCCTATCAGTTAGATGGGCAATTGATTCCGAAGTACTATATCGGTTATATTGTTCGTGATTTGGCGATTATCGAATTGTCACCAACGTTTACTTGTTTGGTACTAGCGGGCAAAGTGGGTGCTAATATGGCCGCAGAAATAGGCGGTATGCGCCAAAAAGAGCATATTGATGCAATGGAAGTCATGGGCGTAAATACAGCCAATTACCTCATTACACCTAAGATTATCGCTTCATTATTTACGATTCCTTTACTCGTTACGCTGTCTGCTTTTGTAGCCATCGTGGGTGGTTATTTGGCCACAGTGCCTTTTGGGCATTTGACCGATGACGAATATATGCGCGGTCTTCGTTCATTCTTTACCGAGCGCAATGTGACCATGATGTATGTAAAAGCCTTTGTTTTTGCGTATATTCTTACCTCTGTATCTTGTTATCAAGGGTATTTTGTAAAAGGTGGCAGCGTCGAACTTGGGCAAGCGAGTACCCGCGCTGTGGTATTTAGCGATATTATGATTTTATTGGCTGATTACTTTATCGTTGTTCTTTTGGCTCCATGATCTGGCGTTCGATTACAGCGCAACAGTTTGCGCTTTATTTTACCATCTTAGTATATGTTTCAGGGTTAATCGGTATGCACACCGCATGGCGCGATTGGTTTATTTCCATGACTCCATTTACCCTACTCCTTTCTACGGCGGTTTTATTGTGGTGGCAGCCCTTGCACACCGCTCGTACGCGCGCATGGGCACTAGGGGCATTTTTGATCGGTTATGGCTCAGAAGTAATTGGTATCAATACCGGTTTGATCTTTGGCGACTATACCTATTCGGGCGTACTTGGCCCACAAATATGGTCCACCCCCCCCATGATTGGTATCAATTGGCTGTTGGTCACTTATTTAGTGAATGAAGCAGTTTGGCGTTTTTTACCTACGCGTACTAGCCCTTTTTTGGGTGCGATCATCGCTGCAATCGGCTGTACAGCATTCGATTATTTGGTAGAACCGGGTGCTATTTCGCTCAATTATTGGTCTTGGAGTACAGGTTTGCCGCCTTTTGAAAACTATGTAGGCTGGTTCTTTGTTTCCCTAATCATATCCATATCCTATACCAAAACCATGAGTGCCGGACTTCGAAATACCGCCGCTCCGGTGTTGTTGGTGCTTCAATTATTGTTTTTTGCAGTAATACGGTAAATAATCGCAACTTTTTCCGCAACTTTGCGTCCCTTTAGAACTTAAAGTTGTCACTTTTGGGTGGATAATTTTTTGCTCCGCCTACTTTTTGGGATAAAAAAAGTAGGAAGTAAGCATTATTGCACCATATTTTAACTTTTTGAAATTTGCAAATGGGCGAAACTTTTTTTCTGTAAAAAAGTGTACCCTTTTAAAAAATTTAATACCAATATCCTCAGATACTCGCTAATGCCTGAATTATCTTTTCAATACCCGACGTGGTTTTTTGTGTTTTGTGCGCTGCTCGGGCTGGGCTATGCTGCCTTATTATATTATCGCGACACTACTTTTAAAGAGCAGTCCGTATGGTTGCGCAGGACACTATTTTTCCTGCGTTGGCTGGTGATTACGCTCTTGAGCGCCTTATTATTATCGCCATTGCTCAAAAAGAATATTACAGAAATTAAAAAACCAGTCATCGCGATGCTGCAGGATCAATCCGAAAGTATCGGTACAGCCTTGGAGGGCGAAACACTCAACCAATACAAACAAAACTGGCAATCGCTCCGCGACGCGTTAAGTGAGCAATACGAAGTACACGAATTGTCTTTTGGCGATCAAGTGCGCGACGGTGTTAATTTTGAATTCAACGACAAAGTATCCAATATTTCCGAAGCCCTCCGCGATGTGTATGACCGTTATGGCGCACAAAACCTAGGCGCTATCGTACTCTCCTCCGATGGTATTTACAACGAAGGCAGTAGCCCCTCTTATTCGGGCGTACCTATTGCAGCACCAGTTTATACCGTGGCATTGGGCGATACAACACCGAAGAAAGACTTGATCCTGAAACGCGTTTTCCACAATAATATCGTGTATTTGGGTGATAAATTCACCATGCAAATCGACGTGGCTGCCAATAATTGTAGCGGCGCACAAACCGTATTGAATATCGGCAAACGCGACGGCGATAATATTACTTCCATCCAAACCATTCCAGTAAACGTAACCGGAAAAGACTTTTTTGTTACTAAAACCGTAGAATTAGAAGCAAAAACACCCGGTGTAGCGCAATATGTGATCTCTTTGGTAAAAATACCGGGAGAAGCGACGACCGTCAACAATACCAAAGAAATTTTTATTGATGTACTGGATGCGCGACAAAAAATACTGCTTTTGGCCAATGGTGCGCACCCCGATATTAGCGCATTGCGCCAAATGTTGGAAATGAACAAAAACTACGCCGTGAGTATTGCCAATGCGAATGATCCCGGTTTGGATGTGGGCAAATACGATTTTGTAGTCCTCCATAACCTTCCTTCGCGCACCAATGAGGCCACTGGTATCCTGCGCACACTCAACGACAAACGGATTCCACGCCTGTTTATCACAGGAATGCAGACCAATTTTACGGCACTTTCCCAAGCGCAAGGGCTAGTCTCGGCACAAAGTGATGCGTCACAAAGCGACGAAGTACAAGGCTATTTTGCCAAACAATTTGCTGCATTTAGCCTTGCGCCACGGGTGATTGAAGAATTGCCTAAGTTTAATCCCGTGCAATGCCCATTCGGCAATTTTGGGGCAACAGCCCAAGCGCAGGTGGTATTGCGGAAGCGCATTGGTAAAGTAGATACCGATCAGCCGCTATTGGCCGTGGGCGAAACAAATGGCATAAAAACAGGTATTTTCCTAGGCGAGGGGCTTTGGAAATGGCGTTTATTTGATTACCTCCAACACCAAAACCACGATATTTTTGACGAAATAATGGGCAAAACCGTACAGTTTTTGTCCGTTAAAGAAGATAAACGCAAGTTCCGTGTTACGCTTGATAAAACGGTATTTAACGAAAACGAACCAGTGCAATTTGGTGGTGAACTCTACAACGATAACTACGAACTCACCAACGACCCCGATGTAGCAATGTCGGTCAAAAACCAGCAAGGCCGCGAGTTTACCTATACTTTCAACAAGCAGGGCAAAGCATACACCCTTGATGCGGGCATACTTCCGGTAGGTAACTATACCTTCCACTCCACAACGGCGTTCAACGGCCAGCAACTGAGTTTTGATGGTCGTTTCAGTGTGCGTCCGCTCCAGTTGGAGTTCTTTGAAACCACGGCCAACCACGCCGCACTCCGCCAATTATCGGAGCAGTATGGTGGTGCCACCGTGGCTGCAGACGGACTGGCAGGTATTGCGGATTTGATTAAAAACAAGGAGACGATCAAGCCCGTTATTTACCAAACTTCGCAAACCAATCCAATTATCAATTTGAAATGGATTTTTGCGATTTTGGCTGCGTTGTTGGCTTTGGAGTGGTTTTTGAGGCGGTATTTTGGGGCGTATTGAGGAAAGGAACTATCTGGTCGCGTTTACGAAACTTTTTTTAGTTTCGTAAACGTCACTTTCTACCATTTCAAAAGTGTGTTAAACGTTTTTTTTAATAAAATGTCCAGTAGTATGAATTGAAATTTGCAAAATGGCAAAAAAATATATTCATTTTGACTGGGCTGCCAAGAAGTTGGTCAAACCAAATTCACAATGCTATATATAAAGAAAGAACTTGAACTGACTAAAACGTAGCAAGAGTTACTGAAGAAGCCACCTTGTCAACTTTATTGAGATTGCTTTGTTCTATATTTTTTTACTAAAATTTAAAACAATATGCGCTACGTTTATTTGCTTTTTCTGGGTATTTGCAGCTTTAACAACAGTCTTGCTCAAAACTCATTACCCCTTTTCTCTGATCTTTCCAATCAATCTGCTTCACTTCCTACGTTTGATGCAGTTGCATGGGGAAACGATTTATACTATTATATTAACGACGGCTCTCAAAACCAGACTATTTTGTATAAAGTAGATAATACCGGCGCAATTGTATCTTCTAAGCCGTTGGATACAGGATTTAGCCACAACGGCAATTTTGTGCAGTACAATGATCGTTTGTTCTTTGACGGGTTGCGTTTTAGAGTTGACGGAAGAGATCGCGTTTTACTGGAATTTAATAAAGATTTAGACGTTATTATGGAGCAATCCTGGCCTAACGTACTTCCCGACAGTGCGTCCATGATGATTTATCGCACCGGAGATGGGCTGCTTACCTTTGATCGCGGTGCTCGAATGATCCGCAATGACACCTTGTTTTCCGTTATGCCTTACGCTTTGACTCCTGCTTTTATTCCCTACACCCAGTACGAAGTGTTGGGTTTGGATGGTACGGTATATTTTACAAAATTTATGAAAAATATTGATTCCCTCTCGTACCATACGTACACTACCATTGGTCCCGATGCCTTTTATTTGTTTGGGTACATGAAAGGCCCAGCCGCTCCGGGAGGGGATAGTTTTGGCGATGGTGGTTTGATTGGCCGTTTTAATCTCGCCAGCGGGGTAGTAGAGGGCACGACTTGGTTCAATGATCCTTTTTTGGGGAATGGCACCAGTGGTTGCGTGGGCCAACTCCTGAACAATCGGTTGTACAGTAGTTCTTACACTTTTACGCAGTTACAAGAAGCCGAGTACGCTGGAACCGGGTGTCCTGAGGAAACCGTGGTCATTGAGGTACGCACACCCGATTTAGCCCTGATAAAAGGCTACAACCTGCCCGTTTGTGGTTTCGGAACGAACGGCGGCAAGTCTTTCGCCACCGATGCCGAAGGGTTTATTTATTATGCCAATTACAATGGTAGCGAAGGCTTGACCTATGTGTTTAAATTCGATAGTTTGTTAAATCCCGTTTGGCAAAAAAAATATACCATCGCATTTCCTTATTCTATTTTAATAACTGCCGAAGGATACTTGGTACTCAATTGTATCACGGCGTTATTGAATCCCCTTTTGCAAATTCACCGCATTGATACGCAAAACGGCGCTGTGGTGAATACTACTGAACTTCCGTTCTCTAAAGCCGGGAAATCCTTAGATTTTTATCCCAATCCGTTTAGCGGTGTGGTGCAAACCAATCTGAGCCAAGCAGCCACTGGTCGGTTGCTGGTGTACAATCAGCAGGGGCAATTGGTGGCCGATATAGTGCCGCCTTGTTCAAGGATTGATGTATCGCATTTGCCACCGGGTGCATATTTGTTCGATATGCAGGATGCTGCTACCGGGCAGTCAATCGGGCAGCAATGGATGGTAAAACGGTAGTGGCGCGGA
>JBEAVK010000270.1:0-7368 GCA_041160955.1 Bacteroidota bacterium | reverse complement strand
CGCAAAATCCCCCGCTTCCTCACCCAAAAACCCTTTAATACCAACTTTTTCATCGGCAGAGACACCGATTTAGCCGCTATCGAAACCGATTACCAAAAAAATAACCACCTGTTAGTCCTCGTCAATGGCGAAGGCGGTATGGGAAAAACCACATTGGCTGCCCAATATTGGTTTCTGCACGAAGCGCGGTACAAACACCTCGCATGGGTATTTGCGGATAGGGGCATTGGCAATGCTTTGATCAGTTTGTCGGGTAGTCTGGGGGTGCAGTTTAGCCCCGAGGACAAGGAAGCCGACCAGGTCATCCGAATTACGAAGGCGATCAATAACTTAGAATCGCCCTGTTTATTGGTCTTTGACAATGCGAATGACGCAACGGATTTGGAAAAACATTTTATCACCTTGCGCCGATTGTCCAATTGTCAGGTATTGCTTACCTCGCGGGTCACGAAGGTGGCGGATGCACGGGTACATCGGGTTTTACAGTTGAGTCACCCTGATGCCGTGCGTATTTTTAAAAAACATTATCCAAAACATACCGATACAGAGGACATCCTTTTAGATAAACTATTGACCGCCGTCGGCTCTAACACCTTGGTAATCGAACTATTGGCTAAAAACCTAGCCATGTTCAATGATTTTGATACAACCTATCGTTTAGAAACCCTTGTATCCGATTTGCAAGACAAAGGCTTGTTTGCCTTACAAAATGAAATCGTGGATGTGGTCTATCAAAGCGATGCATTGAGGAAAGAAACACCCGAAAATATTATTGCGGCCATGTACGATTTATCTGCTTTGCCCGATGATGAAAAACAGATGTTGAGCAATTTTGCCCTATTGCCCGCCGAAAATATTCCTTTCCATCGGTTAAAAGATTTATTAAAACCCACAGATAGCCCAACCTTCAAGAACACACTGCGGGCTTTGCAACAAAAAGGCTGGATTGATTACTTTGAAATAACGGGCGATTTCAAAATAAGTCCCGTCATTCAACACATCACCAAGTTAAAAAACAAAACAACCCTGCTCGATGATTGCAAAAGTTTAATTCAAACCTTAAAAGATGAACTGGAATACGATAATATCCACAAAGACAATTACACCTTCTCGGCTATTTTTTCGCGCTATGCGGAAACGGTGGTAGCGGCGTTTGATGCACCCAACTATAACGCGGCTTTATTGTGTGAACGCATCGGTACTTATTATATAACAATCGGTAATTTGGATAGCGCCATTGCTTTTTATGAAAAAGATAGAGCAATTTCCCAAGAACTTTGTGTTTTACAGCCCGATGATGAATATAATAAAAACATCTTGGCCATTTCTTACTCAAAACTTGGGGACACACACACCAGTTTGGGCAATTTGGACAAGGCTTTGGGATTTTACGAAGAACGCAACCGATTAGGAAAAGAATTGTATGCCGCCAACCCAAACAATGTAGCGTTTAAAAACGGTTTGGCCAATTCTTGCTGTTTTCTCGGAATAACGCACACTAGTTTGGGCAATTTGGATAAGGCTTTGGGCTTTTACGAAGAATATAATCGTTTAAAAAAAGAACTGTATGCCGGCAACCCGAACAATGTGGAGTTTAAAAACGGTTTGGCTATTTCTTACGAAAAACTTGGAAATACGCACACTGATTTGGGCAATTTGGACAAGGCTTTGGGATTTTACGAAGACTATAATCGTTTAGAAAAAGAACTCTATACCGCCAACCCGAACAATGTGGAGTTTAAAAACGGATTGGCCATTTCTTATCAACACTTAGGTATCACTCACACACGTTTGGGCAATTTGGACAATGCTTTGGGGTTGTACGAAGAATATAATCGTTTAGAAAAAGAACTCTATACCGCCCACCCGAGCAATGTGGAGTTTAAAAACTTCTTGGCCATTTCTTATCAATACTTAGGTATCACGCACACCAGTTTGGGCAATTTGGACAAGGCTTTGGGCTTTTACGAAGAACGGAATAAATTATCAAAAGAACTGTATGCCGCCAACCTGAACAATGTGGAGTTTAAAAACGGTTTGGCCAGTTCTTACTCACAACTTGGGGAAACGCACACCAGTTTGGGTAATTTGGACAAGGCTTTGGGATTTTACGAAGAAGACATTAAATTATCAAAAGAACTCTATGCCGCTAACCCGAACAATGTGGAGTTTAAAAACGGATTGGCTTTATCCTATCAATGGTTGGGCTGGTTTTATGAAAACCAAATGAAAAACAAGCCAAAAGCACAGGAATATTATAAAGATTCAGAAAAACTGCTGACTGAATTGGCAACATCGTTTCCAAGTTATGTTGCATTTCAGAAGAACTTAAAATGGGTACAAGGTAGGCTATCAGAGTTATAAAACACGTCCTCAGCCGCCCTGCACATCGACGGAGCAGTTCCGCGCTTTGCGTACGCCTTACTCCTACCGGTTACTTATCGGGTTTCCTAAATATGGGCGTACTCAAATTGTCCCCCCACCCCTCAAAAAAACAACGCATTCGCAAACAACATCTTGCCAGTTTGCCAAAAAGAACGAAACAAAGGATTGTCAACCAAATAAACGACAGAGCCATTGCCTATCTGCTGCACAGTCGCGATAGGCGAATTGTTCAGTTGCGTTTTTACACGACTTCCGATAAAACCAAATGCCTCCACTTGATCCCCTATACGGATAGCAGTAGAAAGTTTATTATTTTGTTGAAAAGCATTGGAATTTGTTTTTAACGAAAAATAAGTACCATTCAGCCCATAAATTAATGGATGTGTCGGGTCTAATACTGTTTTAATAATAGCACCCGGTAATTGGTCGCTGATATGGTAGCGTTCTGCTTGTTGGTAAGGAGGTGGCGTATCCTGGGGTTTTCCTTCGGTTTTATTTCTCAGTTCAAAGCCGTCTTTATCTGCCAGCGCCTTGGCACCGCCATCAAAAGCAATGATACGGCCACCATCGGCTACCCATTCTTTCATGCCTTCAAGGGTTTCTTCGCTAAAACGATAGCCGCCATTGGGGATTACAAGGGTATTTATACCATCCAAACTCACCGAATTTACCTTATCAAAACGAATCATATCGACTGGATACTGGAGTTCCTGTTCAAAAAAATACCAGGTATGGCCAAAAGAGTTTTCGTCCACCAATATGTTTCAATCAACCATCTTCTTTCAGTAGGGGTTTGATTATTAACCTAAGTTTCTTTTCAGCCGATTGACCAACAATTCATATTTTCGCCCCAAAGAAACGTAGTGGCCTTCCTTCATTAGAACATGTTCTTTTTCGATATTTTCAATAAAATTTGTATTGATAATATACGATTTATGAGTTTGAATAAACACATCGGAAGGTGTGTTTCCAAGGATGTTTTTCAAAGTTTCATAGACCACTATTGGTTTATCGCTATTTTTCAAATAAACCTTCACATAGTTGCCAATACTTTCAAAATAAATAATACTTCTCAATTCAATGGATTTTTGCTCCCCTTCAATTTTAAGTATTATAGTTGTTTTAGGTGCAGTTTTAGGTTTGTTAAATTGCCAAAAAGACTTAGCCTTTTCAATGGATTTTAAAAAACGGGGCAGAGAAACTGGTTTTAATAAATAATCTATGGCATCTTGTTGATAGGCTTCAAAAGCAAATTGATGATGTGCGGTTGTGATGATGGTGGCAGGGCGTTTAGAGAGAGCGTCCATTACTTCAAGGCCATTAATCAAAGGCATATCAATGTCTAAAAAAACGATATCATATTCGTTTTCGAGCAGCATTTTAATGGCTTCTTTGCCATTATAAGCGCTAGCGCAATATTCTAAATCTTCACAATGCGCTATATGAGATTTTAGCACCAAATGGGCAGGTTTTTCATCATCAACGATTAGGCATTTATAGACAATTTCCATAGTTTCAATTCTATTTTGTAAGTATTTGGGGTACTTAGGTCTATTTTTAGACTATGTTGTGGGCTTAATAATTCCAATCGTTTCCTCAAATTTTCAATCCCTATTTTTGTCCCTTTTAAGCTACTTCCTTCAGACAAATAACTATTTTCAATATAAAAACGGAAGGTATTTTCCTCAAAAACCCATAATACATGGATAAAAGCATTTTCTGTTTCAGCGGCATATTTTATGGCATTTTCGATCAAGGGCAAAAACAGCAAAGGTGATATATTAAATGTTTTCACTTCGCCTTCTGTATTATTTGTCACGATCAAATTGTTGGTTTTATAGGTTGTATAATTGAAATAATTAGCAACAAACGCCATTTCGTCTTCAATTGGTACTAGGTTTTTTGTCGTTGATTCTACTTGATAGCGTAGCAAATCGGAAAGTTCTAAAATTTTATCTTTCACAATCTCGGGTGCTGCCAAAGCTGTGCCGTAAAGATTATTGATGGCATTGAAAAGGAAATGTGGACTTATTTGCTGTTTCAAAAACTTGATTTCAGATTCTCTGTCCAAAAGTTGAGTTTTAGTTTTTATAATATTTTCCACTACCCAATTGTGGCCAATATAAATGCAAGTGCCCAAAAACAGAGACATAAATGTTGCAATAATTTCTCCCCAAAAAGAACTATAAACCCCAGTATATTTATCAAAAAAATGTGTGCCGATAGCAACAAGAACGATATAACCCGCCGTTACTGCCCCGAATAAAGTGTATTTTTGGTTAAAAAACAGGTTTCTAACCACAAAATGATTGTAAAAAAACAGCGATAGAAAAATAAAATGAAACTGAATAATTAATTCTAAATCTGTCAGCATTGGTGAATCTGAGGTGGCGGATGAAAATTTCGTCTGTGTATATACCAGCACAAACATGAACATGGCAAAAATGATATTCCTTGCCCAAATATTTTCGTACCTCAACCATTTATTCATCTGGCAAACCTAAGGTTTTTCCCGATTTTAATCCTTAAAATTATATCAACGCCATTCGTATAATATGAAATCCACTCAAGTAATATGGCTTGCTTTTACCCAATAAACCAACAACCTTTGCCGTGTTCTTTCAAAGTAATTAAATAAAAAAATATACATGAAAAAATACTTAACTAAATTTTTGTTCGTATTTCTTTGTTCTTTATGCTATATCTCGAGCATTTTGGGGCAAACCAGCCGACCAACACACGGTATCTCATTTTCCTATTTTAACGACCAATTGCTAAAACCTGGTGCGAGGGTGGGTTATGAATTTCCCGCATGGGATAGGCTCGAAGAAAAAGGTACCAACAAATCTACCATCAAGGAATTTGTAGTCAAAATCAACGTGGGTTTTCACACCCACAAAAGAAACTCGACTGCTGTATATGTAAATGCAACAATTGGTTATCGGCTTACCACAAATGCTGGTCTGATCATTGAGCCGCTACACATTGGAACAGGCTATATGTATAGTTTTTTGGGCGCAAACACCTATTCTGTTGAAAATAGTACCATCAGAAGAATCAAAAAAGCGGGTAATTCAGCCTTTTTGACCCCTTATTTATCCTTGATCGGGTTAGGCTACGATTTTAGGAAAAAACAGAATTTGCCATTTAGTGCCTATTTTTCAATTGATCCATATTTGCGATACCCCGTCAATACAAAAACGAAATTGACGCTCAGCGTCCCGGTGGGTTTCACCTATTTTTTCAAATAAAAATGAACAAAAATGAAAAATATCGTATTAATTATTATTTTTTTGATCATTTCTTTGTCTTGCACGAAAGAAGCATTGGATAAGCAAGGTGACTACTTTTTTCTTAGGAACAAGGGCGCCGATATGCCAGTTTGGGTGCGCGGAAATATTGCTTCTAATGTTTTTATCGTTCATTTACACGGAGGTCCTGGTGGTAGTAGCATTACAGAGGCACAAGAAAAAGCCTTTTTGGGTTTGGAAACCGACCATGCCATGGTATATTGGGATCAACGGGCTTCGGGTGCTTCCCAAGGCAATGCTAAGCCCGAAACAATGACGATGGAACAGTTTGTGGAAGACCTCAACCAGTTGGTCACATTTATTAAGGACAAATACAACAACCCAAAATTATTTCTACTTGGACACAGTTGGGGTGGTGCTTTAGGCACAGCATATTTAGCGACCAGTAATTTTCAAGATAATTTTAGGGGCTGGATTGAAATGGACGGGGCGCATAATTTTAAAAAAGGATTGGAACTGTCCCGTCAATGGGCAATAGACTACGCCAATAATGCCATTGCAAATGGCAAAGATGTGACTTATTGGCAAGATGCCTTGACTTGGTATAACGCCAACCCTGTTTTGAATACAAAAACCTTGCTTGACGTGCATTCGGATGACTACCTTGTAAAAGCCAATGGCTATATTTTTGACCTCAATAATGCTAATTTGCTCAATTTTACGGGTGGAAGCCCTTTAAGCCCCGCAGGAACGACCACTTCGGGCAACTATGTACAGCAAGAAATGGAGGAAGAGTTGAGCAAGGGTTATTCCAATGTCATGAACAAAATCAAAATACCTGCTTTGATATTATGGGGTAAACATGATGGCATCATGCCCGTGCCAATGTCCCAAGACGCTTATGACAATCTTGGTACTGAAACGGCAAAAAAAAGCATCGTTATCTTTAATAATGCGGCTCATTCACCCAATCGGGAAGACCCTGATTTGTTTAATTCGGCTGTGAAGGATTTTATTATAAAATATCAATAAAGGATGCCTAGTGATTGAGTGCGGGAACCCAATATTCGCATTAACAATCAATACTTTTTGATTTAATTTCAAAGATCGGTGAACGACTAACTAACAAGAATAGTTGGTAGTTCACCGTTCCCTTTATTGCGCAATCTTCACAATCTTATACAGACAATAATCTTCGATATAAACCGGATTTTAGCGCATCTATCGGAATCTGTGTACTAAATGGGCCTAAACATATACGCCCCGATATATCCTTGATTCGAAATAGTGTCCCCGCCCCCTTAAAAAAACAGCGCATTCGCAAACAACATCTTACCCGTTTGCCAAAAAGAACGAAACAAAGGATTATCAACCAAATAAACGACCGAGCCATTGCCTATCTGCTGCACAGTCGCGATAGGCGAATTGTTCAGTTGCGTTTTTACACGACTACCGATAAAACCAAATGCCTCCACTTGATCCCCAATACGGATGGCGGTAGAAAGTTTATTGTTTTGTTGAAATGTATTGGAATTTGTTTTTAACGAAAAATAAGTACCATTCAGGCCATAACTTAATGGATGTGTCGGGTCTAATACTGTTTTGATAATTGCCCCCGGTAATTGGTCGCTGATATGGTAGCGTTCTGCTTGTTGGTAAGGAGGTGGCGTATCCTGGGGTTTTCCTTCGGTTTTATTTCTAAGTTCAAAGCCGTCCTTATCTGCCAGTGCCT
>JBEAVK010000197.1:0-2721 GCA_041160955.1 Bacteroidota bacterium | reverse complement strand
AGGTAAGACACTCAAGATGGTGGACACGCCGGATGCCGTTGTGGTACACCATATCCCTTCTTGCCCCTGTTGTTCGAAGTTTTTTTCACATGGGTGAAGTGGCCCCAAAACGTCAGTGTTTGATATTCCATCACCGCCGTGTGGCTCACTCAAAAAGCCATTGTGGCTTTGTTTGGTGTGCAAGTTCCTGCTATCAGCAAGCATTTGAAAAATATTTTTGAGGGTGGCAAATTGCAAGAAAATTCAGTTATTTCCATTTTGGAAACAACTGCCGATGATGGTAAGACCTATCAGGTACAGTATTACAACCTCGATGCCATTATATCGGTAGGCTATCGGGTAAACAGCCATGAGGCTACGCAGTTCAGTATTGGGGCTACCAATACCTTAAAAGAGTACATGGGGCAGGAAGGGTTTCCCCACCACTTGGGGATTAGCATTGTCCGTAAGCCAGATGAAGTATTGATAGAAGCAGATTTACAAAACTTCTTGTTAATCCAATACGCTGATTATGGTCAAAATCAACCTGATTGAGCAGCGACATAGCCGCATCGTAATCCGGCAAGCGAAAAAAATAGACCGCCGGAGTTGAAAGCCAACTAGCGTTCGCTGCAATGAAAAACATAAAATAAATAAAAATAAATTCGCGACGATTTTGTTGGTGTGCTTTTCGATTTTATCTTTAACCTCTTTTCTGAATTCGCAAAATTCAGGAGGCATTCACAGTTTAAATAATTTAACTCAACAAGCAGATGCTTCAAAAATGAAATTAAAAATTTTGACATTCAATGCAGGGCTTTTTGAACTCCGAGTATTGGGTTTCACAATCATTAAGCCAGCTGATTATCTAAATGAACGGCTTGAAGCAATGCCACAAGAAATCATCAAAACAGATGCAGATATTGTCGGGCTACAAGAAGTTTACTTCAAACAACATCAAGACTTTTTCATCGATAAATTAATTGGGACATATCCATTTCATTGTTTCCAAAGAGCAAAATCAATAAAGATCAATAGTGGATTGATGATTTTTTCTAAACATCCAATTTCAAACGTGCAATATTCACCTTTGCGTGACAAAGGTCCTCTTGATGAAAGAATAGTTGCTCAAAAAGGAGTTTTATCCTGTCAAATCGAAGTTAGCGGCGTTGGAAATATACATATCATTAATTTTCACCCAACATCAGGCGGCTTTCTACATCAACAAGATGCCCCGCAGATTATTACGATTCGACATAATCAAATCAATCAGGCTTATGAACTTGCCAGTAAAACTCAAAATGTGCCTACGGTAATTTTAGGCGATTTTAATACTGGTTCTGAAATCGCACAAGAAAACTATAGCAATTTGATAGAAAAACAATTTACTGATTCTTACCTGTATTTCTGTCAGAAAAATCAAATCACTCCAGAAATGACTTGGGATTCACAAATATCCCTGAACAAAAAAGGTACACATTCTGAATCAGTCTCACAAAGAATTGACCACATTTATGTTTCACCGAGATTGCTAGAAGTCTTAAAAATAACGGATTCAAAGGTTATATTTAAGGAAGGAATTGTGAATACTCCATCAGAAAAAGTTCAATTATCCGACCATTACGCATTAATTTCCGAATTTTCAAAAAAATAAAAATGAATATATCTTCAAATTTTTAGATAAAAAAATATGTAATTTTGATCGCTTTGCCTATTGTTTTTGAGTTGGCGGTGTCAAAAGAATCGAATGGCCGCGGCGCCTTATAAGGTAATAAAACAATAGCCGTCAATCTAGTAGGTTGGCCGTCACTACTCTCCCACCACAAACCGCTCTACAACCACCCTACCCTTTTGCTCGTGGAACTCGAAAAGGTACATACCCTGTGGCAAGTGCAAAGAAATACTACAAGACCCTTCGGATACTTCCTGACTGCTGAGTACACGCCCGTCTAGCGCACGTATATACACGCGCCCACGTACAGGTAAGTTGACCATGATCTTTTCCAATGCAGGATTGGGCCATAACGTCAATTGATACGCACCACGTGGTTCATCTGCTGAGTTTGCATCACAATTGAAATCTTGTTGGGGTATTGCAAAATGAGGCTGAGTATTATTGTTGTCATAATTTGTAGAGGGCAAATAAATTTTGTGTACCCTTGCATCACAAGCCAAACCTGGACAATTTGGCCGTTCTATACTACTAAACCACCTGCCTAGCCCTGTACAACTCATATACATCCGACCATTAGTGGCCAACATCATAGGGCCAAATGCACCCTGCCCTTGCTGCAATGTATCGGGTCGCATACCGCCCACCCAAGTCACAGTGGACTGGATATCATCGGCATCTGTATCAAATTGGTAGATACTTTCGTCGGTAGTGATGTAAAGATAGCGTGAATTACCCGAAAAATTGGCACCATGAAAATAACTATAGATTTTGTTGTAATCTAACTGTAAGGCATCCGACAATACGCCCTGCTCCGCATCAAATTGCATGAACATCAACGCATTATCTGCTTCTATCCGAGCATATTTTTTACCATCAGGAGAAAAAGAAGCCTGCCCGCCACCTGTTAAATTACCAAATTCAAACCCCATACACTGCAATACAGGTATCCCAACGCCTTGTGGGGTTATGGGCAATACATAATAACAATTGGAATTGAACTGCGGTACCACTACCCACCAGTCGCGGCCATTGGTATGCTTTACTGCTGCTACTGAACCATAGTCTAA
>JBEAVK010000183.1:0-28857 GCA_041160955.1 Bacteroidota bacterium | reverse complement strand
GGACTGACACGGTACGTTTTTGTATCCGTGGCCAACCAGCCTTTTTGGGCGAGGTTGTCCAATTGGCGTTTGAGAGCTTGTTTGTTGTCGTTGGGCAATAAAGCCCATAGCACATCTGGCGTGTGGTTTTCGGCAGGCAGCAGTGAAAAGCGGATCAGCAGATCGGTGGCTTCGGTTGCTAAGTCGGCAAAATCATAAAGCGCACGGATGATCTCGTCGCTGGACTGGGCGGGTTTGCGCACATTGCCAGTATAATCGGTACTGATATCAAAACTATTGTCACCTAAGAATAGACCGCCTTCTTCTAATTGGTGCAAGAAATCAGCAAAAGTGTAGCCCCAAGGGAAGCCCTCGCGCAGGTTTTTGCTAAAAATCTCGATACAAAGCGTATTGTAGCCCACCGCTTTCAAAAAACGGTCGAGCAACGCCTCGAAATCGGGGCTGGTTTCGGTGTAGTTTTCTTTGAATAGTTGTTTGGCTAAATCAGGCGGCAGGCTGGTGATCGGGTATTCGTTGGTGCTATTGGGCAGTACTTTGGTGCAGCGCGAGGTCATCAAAACATGCCAGCCAAGGCCATTCATGGCGGTCAAAAAAGCCTTGATCTCTTGCTCATCAGTGGCATTGTCGAGTACCAGCAGGCAGTCTTTGTCGAGGTTGGCTAAGTTGTTTTTCAGGAAGGCATGCTGATTTTCGGGGCTATCGGCGTAGGCGTTCATGGCCTCCTGCAAGCCAAGTGGCTGGGGCAGTTGGCTGCGCATGGCCGACAAAATGCCGTTTTCACAAAACAACCAGGCGAGGTATTTGTACTGGTCATGGTATAGATTCCAGTAAGCGGCAGCGATGGTGGTTTTGCCCATGCCACCTTCGCTATTGACCAGCGCCAAGGTATTGTTGCTGTTGAGCAATTGCCGGATGTCCTGCAATTCTGTTTCCCGCCCTAAGAAAGTGGTGGGGACGGAAGCAGTGGGGGCGGTTAGGATGGTGGGGATTTTTTTGTCGCCATAAATATGAAAATTCACAGTGCCTGCATGCTGGATATTATAAATTTTTTCTGCCCATTGCTTCAAATGCGCCTGCATCGGCTCATCCCCTTTTTGCTCAATTAGGCTCAATACCTTTTTGGCCAATTCATTGGTATCGTTCGTTGTGGCCTTCAGTTGATCGATTTCTTGTTGAAGTTCTACCTCCTTCACCGTCCGGCTCTCGTGTACTTTTTGCCGAAAAACACGCCAAAAATAGTCCACCTCGTGCGCCACATCTACGTTGGCAGATTTGATATCATCGCCGACTTGCAATGCCTCGATATGTCGATTAAGTGCGCTAGTGTGGAGGCTTTCGTTGTTTCGTTTGTCGGCAGCGCCGTAATAGAAATCGAAAAAAGTTTGCATGATGTCCTCCGAGCGGAAGAAATCGAGTACTACTTTCGTTTTATCTTCAAAACGCAATTCAACCAATGCTTCCAGATACCGATCGGGAAAGTCATGCAATGTTGCACTGATGCCCAATTGCTTCCGCGTAAGTTGTACCCACTCGGTTTTGTTCGCAACACTATGTATTTTTTTGCCAAAATCATAAATAACTGACGCAGCAAGGTTAATGGCGAGGTCTCCAAACATGGGTATTAATCGAAATTAGCGTTATCAATATGGTTAATATTATAAATTTTCTCCGCATTTTGGATGATTTGAGTGGTCTTATCCCCAATATGCACATTCCCACCCGCCGTAATCGTAGAACCAACCACCACATTTTTACTGTTGACAATACTAATGGCGTTGGCAACTTCCGCCTGCACCTCGGGGCGGGTACTCTCCTGCTCCACCGCTGCCAGCAATGCGTCGAAGGACGCTGGGTGTGTGCCGTTCTGCTCCAAGTCGTCGAGCAGTTCGAGTAAACCATATCGGATACGATTTTGCTCGATCGTGGCCTCCTCATGCGTGACCAAGCCGAGGTTATTTTGTTGGCGGATATGCGCCAGCCGTCCTGATTGTTGTAATACATCGTTCAGCAGCGGCGTTTTTTTCGCAAAAAGGTGCATCTTTTCCAATGCGAGGGGCAGTTGGTCGGCAGCGATCAATTGCCGAATATGTTGGATAAAATGGGGGGTTGTCATGTCCTGTTTTTTGAATGGTGCTTTGAGCGCATGCAGGTAGAAAATCCGTCGCGATGATCAGCGATCTTATGCACTGCAATAAGTGGTTAAAAGTCTATGTTTTTTTAGCCGAAAGCCAAATCGTCCCATTCCTTCACCTCTTTTTTAAAATTTTTAAAAAATTCCTTGTTGATGCTTTCCATATTGAAGTCCGCTGGGTCAAACTCCTCGCCGAGCCATTCGAGCATTTCCTCGTATTCGTCCGTGTCCTTTTTTTTCATGGTTTCGACTAAATTGGCGTAGCCCCAAATACCGCCGCAATCCTCGGGCGGGCAGGCCATTGCCCCACCAGTCACGATTGGGTATTTTTTCCCTGCCTCTGGTTGCAGTACTTTTTTTACCTCGATGATGTGTTCCCAGCCATCTCCGAAATCGTATTCATATTTTATTTTGTCTTTGGGTGCGTTCAAGAGTTCGCTGATATTGACCTTGCGCCCGTCCTCCATTTCCATATCGTCGTCGAATTCGTCATCGAATGACATACCGATGCAACGATCGTGCCGCCCGACGATGAACTGGTGCAGGTGGCTGTTCGTCCAGCCCATGGAGAATTGGATGACATAGTGGAGTTCATGAAAAGTGAGGTCGGCTGGAACGAGGACACGCCGCCATATTTTGGGTTTTGATGCGCTCAATGTGATGTCGAGTTCAAGAATTTTACTCATTTTTTGTGTTTTTGTATTTGAAAAAATAGTTTTTTACTTGTGTGCCACCGCCCGCTGCAATGCCTCCGCTGCTCGGGCTTTGGTTATTTGGTGGCATTGAAATCGAATTTTACTTGCCCCTGCAAAGATCAATTTTTTTGGGAGGAATACCATCTCCTTCATAGCAGATAAATTAAAATTTTTGAAAATCAAGTTGTTGGGTAACATCGGAAGTGCCAATGCCACTGTTCTGCCCGTTTTTATGAAATGTCTTCTTTTTACGCCCCCCCCCAAAAATTAATCATAGTGGCAACCTACGCCGACCGCTCCACCAAGCCCATGCTCCTGCCAATAGGCACTGCACCACCAACCAAAATACCCCAGCACTACTTCCAGGAACTGAAGCCGCAGCCACCTTGTCGGGAAATTTCATAAACTCCTCATAGTCCGTCGCTGTCAGATTTTGTCCCGCATCAAATTTTTTCAAAAACCAGCCTGCCCAGTTTTTTTGCGCCGCGTCGAGTGCTGCTTCCGAAGCCTTGTACGCATGCTGGCTCGTTCCGGCAAGATCGGTCAATTGTCGGTGTACACTCAAGGTGGGCGAAAGCACCGTCAATCTTTCAGCGCAAGCCGATTGCGCTGCTGCCTTGCCTTCGTATTGTTGCTCAATGCTGTCCCTTAACTTTTTTTCAAAACCCATAAGGGCAAAATCTTCTCGATACCAATCCTGCCATTCCTTTTCCGCCTCTCCTTTTTGGGTAAACTGCGGATGCTGTTTATAATAATCGTTGAGGCGTTTGTCACGGCTTTCTGCGAGTTGGCTGTCCAAATCTCGCATAGTATTCATATAGCCAGCCCTGGATGGTACGGGGTATATTTTTTCCGAAACCATATTAACTAAAGCGGGTGCTACGAGTGTAAAAAGCAGCCATGCCCCTACGCAAACGAGCGCATTTTGTGCGGATGAGCCGCCCCGCAGGTTTACGCCTAATGCGACCAAAAACCAAAACAGTGCGTACAAAACCGCCACACCCGCCGTCTGCCAAGCCACCGCCGAAGCCATCGAAATGCCCGCCCAAGCCAATGCTGGTAGCGTAACTAAGAGCGTCAAACCAGTCAGCAGCGAAAAACGGGCGAGCATTTTGTAAAAAAACAACTGCTGCGTCGCCACAGGTTGCGCCCATTGTAGCGCAAGAGTGCCCTGTTCTCGTTCGCCCGAAATAAGGTTGAATGACAAGGCAATAACCAAAAGCGGGAGCAAAAACGCCAGCACAAAGGCCAAGTCAAATGCCCCAAAAGCGAGGTTGACAGGGTTTTCAAATTCGCTGTCGCCACGTGCTTCCTTACCCATAAGCGTGAGTCGCCAAGCGTCGGGTTGCAGGTCGCTCACTCCGGCAGCGAGCAGGCGCTGCGGAGCAGGCTCAAGTGCGGTGACCCAGCCTCCACGCCACACGCCACCCACGGTAATGACATTGGTGGGATCGGTCCACCAACCATCCGCTTTTTTGAGTTGTCGGGCAATGCTGTCTGCCTGCATTTTTTGTTTTTTCAAATCCGTTTGCTGTTTGGCGAGCATTTCGCCGACGGATTGGCTTTGGGCGGCAGTACGTTGCACACCATTGAAAATGCCAAAGCCCACGCTCGCTGCCAGAAAAACCAGCAAGAGCCATAGGGCGGGGCTGCGCAGGAGGCGCAGTGTTTCGTATTTAAACTGAAGTAAAAACATTATTTGTTTTATTTTTTTTGTAAAAATTAAAATTTTTGTTTTAAATATTTGGTGGAGAAAAACGGTAATCATATTTTTGCCCCATTAAATTTTACTACTATGATGAACTTCACTGCCCTTCAATCCACCCTCGAGACCCTCGACCTGCATTTCAAAACGGAAGCAGGTAAATCCGTTAACCGTTTTTTGACCATGCGGAACTGGTTGTTTGGGTTTTATATCGTCGAGTTTCAGCAGAACGGGGCTGACCGAGCGGCGTATGGTGAACAGTTGCTTAGAGAACTTTCCAAGCGATTGGATTCTCCTGGTTTTTCATTTCGCAACCTGAACCTGTATCGTCAGTTTTACCTGACCTACCCGCAGCTTGCCAACCCAATTGCTCAGTATTTGGAAACCAATCCAATTTGGCAGCCACTGGCTGCCAAATTACCAGAAAGGCAAGCCGCTTCAATTTGGCAGACACTGTCTGCCAAATTCCAATCACCTGACAATCAATCAGTTGAAATTGTGCAACCACTGGCTGCACAATTGAGTCCGCCTCCAGAAAAACTACTTTCAAGCCTTTCATTCTCTCATTTTACCTTTATTTTGGCCTGCACCACTCCCCTCCAACGTGCATTCTACGAAATCGAAAGCATCAAAGGTGGCTGGTCAAAAAGGGAACTCAAGCGGCAAATCGAATCCCTGCTTTTCGAGCGTACTGGGCTGAGCACCGACAAGGAGGAACTCCTGCGCCGCACCCACAAAGCCGCCGATAAACAGACGCCCGCCGATTATTTTCGAGACCCTTATGTGTTCGAGTTTGCCGGACTGCCAGAGCCGTTCCTCGGCAAAGAGACCGATTTGGAGCAGGCGCTCATCACCCATCTGCAAGCCTTTCTGCTTGAACTCGGCAACGGCTTTTGCTTCGAAGCACGCCAAAAACGGCTGCTCATCGGCGACGACTGGCACTTCGTTGACCTCGTGTTTTACCACCGTGTGCTGAAATGCCATATCCTCATTGACCTCAAAACGGAGCGGTTCAAACCCGCCTATGCAGGTAATATGAACGCCTATCTCAACTATTTCAAAGCAGAAATCAAAAGTCCCGACGACCAGCCTCCGGTCGGATTACTGCTTTGTACGAGCAAAAACGATGCGGCGGTGCGTTATGCCCTCGGCGGACTGGATGAACAACTTTTTGTCAGCCAATACAAACTCCTGCTGCCCGACGTGGCAATGTTGCAAGCGTTTTTGGAGCGGGAGCGGGACTTGTTTTCGGAAAATATTTAAGAGACTTATTGCGGTGGAATGCCCTCTGCAACAAGTCTAAGGCTTGATTTTGAACTTGACGGTTTTGGTCGTGATTTGATCAAGTTCATCTTCCACCTCGATATACAGTGTGACGGCAGTTTCGGCGGTCAATCCTTCCGGGGTGAAATGCTGGTCAATCTCAAACTCCCTTTTGCCGTGCCAATGTTTGGAAAAGGCGAACAGTTCGGTGCCGTCGGCATCTTTTGTCACCTTTATGTCGAGATTATGAAGCCCCTCGTCACTCACTTTACCGTGAATATGGACTTCACCGCTCACCACCATGCCTTCGGTTGGCTCGTCGAGCGTGATTTCGGGTGCTTTATCTTCTTTTTTGCAGGCATTAAAAATAGAGGCCGTTACAAATGCTGCAAGGAGCAGCAGTTTTTGAATTTTTTTCATGGTGAAAATCAAATATAATGTGTAAAAAATTTATGTTTTTGAAGATTCAGGACGGGGCGTATCAGATTGAAGATAGGTCAGGCTCACTTTATAATTTTGAAAGCCCTGTCAAATCCAACCAATGCGTTAGGAGGATACACCTGTACTGCATTGAACCAGGCACTGTCGCAGACGATATGCCCACCCTGATTTTTTCTGATAAAATGGCATTTTAGAGTATCCAAATCGCCTTCTTTCCATTGGATATAGGTAACAGGATACTTGTCGTTTTCTGCATCATTGGGAAAAACCAGAATCCGTTCACTGCCCAAATCTGAGATGAAGCAGACATTTCGAGGGCAGTCTAAATTGCCTTGATAAAACTCAATATCCTCTCCTCCAATCTTGTAGATCAGTTTTATTGAATTTGGGTCTAAGGCACCGGGTGTTGTACTCAAAAAGAGATTTTGCCCAGCACTGTTTTCCACCAAAATATCAATGCCGATGTCCACTATTTCACCACCGTTTTTCTCTTTGCAAGCGGTGAATAAGGTGGTGATTATTGCGAGGAGGAGCAAATTTTTAGCATTTTTCATTATTAAAAGTAATATTTATTAAATAGGTTTTAGCCTATTGAAAAAGAAAACCGCCCCCAAACCACTGATGATCAACCAAATAAGCATCTCCCCTGCGGGTTTTGCCAAATCGCCCAGTAGGTTACTAAGCGTGGGCGGGATATAATCAAACTTAGCATTATTAGCAAAAAAGGCTTTGCCCCGCTTGCCATCCCAATCGCCGTATTTGAAATTATTGGTCAAATCACCGTTGAGCTCGCCAACGAGTTGTACGCGGTAACGCTCGGCGGCAGCGAGGAAATCGAAATACACGTCCACGTCTGTACCTGCGAGCCGCTGCGAGAGGATGCCCGTGAGTACAAAAGGCGACACCACTGCTGCAGCCTGGTGTACGACCCGCTGCTGTTGATAAACTTGAAGCAGATCGGATTTGTGTTTTTGGAAAACATAAGTCTCGTGTTCCTCTCCTTTTTGCATGATGAATCCGTCCCAGTTGAATGGCAGGTGCTGCACGCTGTCCACGCCGTATTTTGCCAAGGTTTCTTTTTCCAATTTTGCGGTATATGTATCAGCGGGGTCGTGCCCGTCCACTCCTTTCTCCAAGTCCTCTTTTATGGCAGCATTATACGATTGCCAACTTGGAGCAGGGTGTATTTGTTTGGCGAGGTTGACCGCTGCCTTCGGCACAACGAGACAAACCAGTACCCATACCCCGAGCGCACCGACGAGTGCTACATTTTGCTTGCCCGCCCATGCCGAAATCAGCAGGGTCAGGTGGATAAAACAGCCAAAATAGGCGAGGTAAAGTAGCATCGTGAGGGCATAACGAAACCAATGTTCGCCTCCAGCATCCGCCACGAGCAACCCTACCGCCCCGGCTGCAAAAAACGGCAACGCCAAGGCCAGTACTGCTGCCCATAAACCGAACGACTTACCCCAAAATAGCGTAGATGGCTTTACGCCTTGGGCGAGCAATAGCCGCAAATTGCCGTTTTCGCGCTCTGCCGCTGCCGAACCAAAACCCAGCACGATAATAAACAATGGAAACAGCATCCCCAGCACAAACGCTGGGGTCAAGGTACCCAGCCTTGCTACAGCCCCCTGATCTTCCGCCATTTTAAACTGGGAAGCATTGGAGCGATGTCCTTCCAAAAAGAGCGTATTACCTGTAAACGCATCTACGCCCCGATCGAAATACGACAACGGGTAGATCGGCTTGAATACATAGGTGCCGTAATGCGCAGCCGAGTGTGGGTTTTTGTCCTTTTGGTTATCCCACTGGCCACGGGCAGTTTGCGATGCTTCGACGTGCTGTTTTTTTAACGAGGTATAATAGTCATAAGCCCCGAAAAGGGACAGCAGAAAAAGCCCACTCAACAGTAAAGCAGCCGTGCGAAAACGGCCTTCTCGGAGGAGGCTCCGGAGTTCTTGTTTAGCAATTATAAAAACCATAAATTATTGATTTTAAACTGTTTGAAGATAAATTTCTTCGATTTCCTTGGCTTGTAATGTGTCTTGGGCATTGTTGAGGATATTGACCAAACTACCGTCTTTCATAATGCCTATACGGGTGGCCACATCCTTTGCCCTAAAAATATCGTGGGTGGCCATGAGTACGGCAACGCCATCATTTTTGAGGCGCAGCAGCAAATCGCTGAAATCATTACTGGCCTTTGGATCCAGCCCGCTCGTTGGTTCGTCGAGGAAAAGGGCCTTTGCCTGTTTCGCCATTGCGATGGCGATACCGACTTTTTGGCGCATCCCTTTCGAGTATTCGGATACCCTTCGTTTGCCGTCGGCATCTTGTAAGCCTGCTGATTGGAGGCAGTTGAGCAGTTCATTTTTGTCGTGCTTAAAACCGGCCAATCGGCTAAAATAATCAAGGTTTTCCAGCCCGGTCAGGTTGGGATAGAGCATAACCACTTCAGGCAAGTATGCGAGGTGTCGTTTGCTTTCGATGGACTGTTCTGCCACATCTAAGCCATTGATCAAGGCGTTGCCAGAGGTAGGCTCTGTAAAGCCGAGAAAGCAGTTGATGGTGGTGGTTTTGCCTGCGCCGTTTTGGCCTAGGAGGCAAAATATTTCGCCTGGGGCGATGTCGAGCGTAAGGCTGTTGAGGGCGGTTTTATCACCGTATTTTTTGGTGAGATTTTGTGCTGAAATCATTTTTTTAAAATTTTTGCTGTTAAGTATTTGGACACAATTAATAGTTTGAAAAAATAAGTTCTAATTTTCTATCCATAGACAAGCCTCCCGGATTACAGCCTGATAATCCTTCAGGAATGGGAATACCCAATTTTTGGTAGTATTCCACCCAAGCCGGGAAAAACTGACCTGTGTCGGGGTCTTTAAATGTCATTGGCTTTTGTAAAAAAAATGGCTCGCCTTGGTTGGCACCCTGAAAAGCCAGGGCTACCATTTCGGAACAATACAAACGGCCATTATCGGGTAAAAAAGCATCGTCGTAGGGTACGCCGATCATGCCCTTGGCTGCTACAGCCGCCCCCTTAGCAATACGCTGCCAACGCGATTTGGGTCGGGTCACCACAATTTTAGGTTTGCCGTCTGGTGTTTTGCTGCGCTGAATAAACTTCTGAATACCAGTTAATTGTACGGCTGAACCAATGGCTTCCACTACCGCTAGGGTATCGCCGGAAGCCACCACTAAGCCGAGGTGCGAGAAATCTTTTCCGCCCGCGCCTTCGGTTACTTTTTCGATGGCCTCACAGAGTGCGCCACAGTCTAAATCTTGAAAAATGAGGTCGCCGACCCGTAGGTCTTTTTTCCAGTCAAACCCGTTTTGGGCGATGCGCCAGCGGTCATAACATTGGAAAAAATATGCAGTACTATTGGGCCAGAGTGCGCTGTTTGGTACTATGAAATGATCGACTTGCAACACCTTATCCATATCTGCGCCGAGTGTGTCCATGAGGTCTTTTTGGGTTTTGGAAGTGTACGCAAGTATCTCGGCAGTGAAGGGGGCGCGGCAGGTATCACATAAAAATGAGACGACAAATTGTTTGGCGCAGAGTGCCACACTGTAAGCCAACAAGATGGCGCAGGGCAGTATTTTTTTGTACATAAAAGTATTTGACTTTGTGCTGTGTAACATCTTTAGTAAGGATTAACTGGGAAATTTCCCAGCAATTGATCGTTAACAAAATCCTGCCAAGCCGCCTTTGTACCCGGTACAATATTGTACTTATCGGCCACTCCTGCATTTACCTCGATGACGTATTTTGCGGGCTTATCTGATGGCCTTGGGGTATCGTTCAGTACTGGTACATTTTTCAAGACCGTGACGACCTCAAAATTTTCGTTGACAAAAATTAAGTCTAGCATTATATAAGTGTTGCGCATCCAAAACGATTGCATCTCCTCCTGTTCGAACACAAAAAGCATGGCCTGTTTTTCATCCATTTTCTTGCGCCACATTAGCCCTTGGGCGCGTTCGTTACCTTCGTGGGCAATTTCAATGTCTAGTCGCAGGAGTTTTTTTGAGCCATTGGCTTGGTGAAATTCCAAAACACCCTCCTGTACGAACATCGGCTCTGGCATGCTCGTGGGTATTTCAGTGGCGGGTTTAGTACTGGTGGGGCGTGGTTGGTCTGCAACGCGCTTGGGCTGTTCGGACTGGCAAGCCCAAGCGCATTGCATGAAGCCTAGCAGTACATAAAAAAGGGTCGATTTTAAAAATTTATCCATGATGGTGTTAGATTTAAGTATTTGGACACAATTAATTTTTCTTGTTATTTTTAAATGATTTATCAGGATATTCTGGTACAGTTGGCAACTCTCTTGGTTCTTTTGCGATTTTTTCTTGCAGCAATTTTATAGCAGTTTCCAACTGTGCATCTTTCCCGTTAAACGTTTCATGGGGAAGATTATCCACTTCGATATCCGGCACATGGCCTCTACCTTCGGGAAACCACTCACTATCATTACCATAAGGGCCGTGCATTGGTGCAGTTGCAACCCCATTATCAGACAAGCTGTTCCCAGTGTGCAGGGCTACTTGCCCACCCCAAGTGCGCATACCAATAGTGGTTCCTAGTCCGAGGCGCCTAAAACCTTCTGCAAATATCTCTCCATCAGAGCCTGTTCTTTCATTGACCAATACAACCATGTGACCTCTGAAAGCGTAGTCCATATTCCAATAAGGCATTCCTGTTCTGTCTTTGATATTCATCCACGCTTGTCTCAATAATTTTTCAAGAATAATGGCATCAATCCATCCGCCTTCATTGTAGCGCAAATCAATAATCAAACCTTTCCTATTAAAGACTGGAAAAAATTCACGGTAAAATTGACCAATATCCCAGTCACCCATGGCACTGAGATGCAGGTAGCTCATCTCATTATTGCTTGCTTTTTCCACTTTCAGGCGATTGTGGTATTCCCAGTCACCATATCTCAACCAATAGGTGCTTTCTTGGGGTTTAACAATTACATCTCTGTTTGTGGTACCTCTTTTTAGCGTCAACCTTACCTGTTTTCCAGTTTGATTTCTCAGCAACTCACCTATATCCATGGCAGTTAGGGCATCTCTTCCATTTACTTTTGTAACCACATCCTGTTCTTTAATATCGAGATAAGGATCATCCAGTGGAGATTTTCTGTTGGGGAAATCAGGATCGGCTTTATAGATATAGTCAATTCTAAATCCCCCAATTATGGTGTCTCTACTCATATTGGCCCCCAAACTGGCCACTTGGATGTTTTTAGTATCATCGGGCATATCCCCGCCAGAGCTCCATGCATGCAGTACGGACAATTCCCCAATCAATCGAGCCAACACATCATTTAATTCATTTCTAGTGGTGACACGATCCACCAAAGGAAGGTACTTGACATACATTGCATCCCAATCTACACCATGCATGTTCTTATCGTAGAAGTAATCCCGCTCCATCCGCCAGGCATCTTTGTACAGTTGCTTCCACTCATCTGCGGGATGGAAAGAAAATTTGCAACCGCTTAAATCAATATTTCCCTTATCAAGATTTACACTTGCTACACCTGCACTGACTATGTAATAGGATTCCCCTTTGCTAATAAGCAGTTTCTGGCCATCCCGAGTCAGTTCAAACCCATTAATTTCTAATGCTATATCGGTCAATTCAGTTTTTTCGCTTGTGATGTTAACTCCTTTCAGATGGGCGTTGGATTTTGAGCCTATTTCTTCTGACAAGAGATAAATTGCGTTATGATTGACTTCCATTTGGCTGTAGTTTCCTGGAGCAATAGGTACTGACATTGTTCTGGATTGAATATCGGTTTTGTCAATGATTACCACTATTTTGCCTCCTGGTTTTTCAACTTCTGAATGCTCAATAGAAGAAAGTTCGTCTTTTTCTCTAAAAGGTGATTTAGTGCCTTTTTTCAAGGCAATATGATACACATTTACGCTCTTATCCCAATGTACGCCGCCTAACCTTGCCCCTCGAGGATTTCCCAACAATTTATTAATGCCTCGGTCGGAAAGAAAATAGATGAACCCTCCATTAGGACTCCACTTTACACTAAAGTTATTAGATCGGTCAGTTGTTAAGTCAAAAATTGATCCATCATTGACGTTGTAAACTTTGATTTGTGCCATGCCATTTAAGGCATTTTGTACAAAGGCCAGCCATTGGCTATCAGGCGACCATGCAAAATCTCGAATGCCTTGTTGGTTGGTTGATATTTTTTTACTTTCTCCCGTGTTTACATTGATTACATACATATTTTTTTCAACATCATCAACAGCTAACCACTTTTCATCAAATGATGGTATGCCTGCATATCTGAGGCCGTGCCTATCTTTGGTTATTGGTTTAACTTTATCCAGGCCGTTTGCGGCAAACTGCACAAATTCAAACTCACCACTCTGATCGGATAAAGCGATGATGTTCTTTCCATCAGGAGAAAAAACGGCATCACGGTATCGAATAACGGCACCTTTGTGTTCTGTAAATCCTAATGTTCGACCCGGTTCTACAGGTACAACAAAAACTCTTCCTCTGGCGGTCACTGCTATTTTGTCACCCGTTGGATTTGGATGCACGGAGGAAATATACGGTACAGGATTTTCTACCCATGTTTCTTTGAGGTGTTCCAAATCGGAGGCTAACCGGATATCAATTTTATCATATTCCCCAGAAGCAATATCCAATAGCCAAAGGTCGGCAGCGTGTTGATACACTATTTTACCATCATTTAGATTAGCCGAGCGGACATCAAATTCGGTATGTGCAGTATGTTGTTTCAAATCTTTTCCATCTACATTCATTGACCAGATGTTCTTCATGCCATCTCTGTCGGTGATGAAATAAACCCTGCCCTCGAACCACATTGGATTAAAACTCTCCCCCAAATGGTCGGTGCTTAACTTGACCGCTTCATTCTTTCCATCAAATTTCCATATCTGACGCGCCCAGCCACCTTTGTACCTTTTGACATTATCATTGTCGTCATTGAGTGGAACAAAAAACCAAGTCCCTTCTTGATTTTGTATGCCATCTTGTGCTTGAAGAATGGGTACAATCGTTTTTTCTTTTGAAGTGCGATCAATCGTAACTAACTGAGCGTTCGGAAGTTTACTAAATTCAGCTGTTTGATAAATAATTTTCCCGCTTGGTGTCCAACCCACTGCGCTTGAACCTTCTGAATAAGTCCATCTTGTGGGTATGCCTCCATCTAATGGCATGGTGTAAACTTCCCTTGGCCCTTCGTAACTGGCAGAATAAAGCAGTGTCTTGCCATCAGGTGAAATCACAGGACATTGCTCTTCTTCCGCATGTGTAGTGAGTCGCTGCGCAAGCCCTCCTTGAATGGAAACTTTCCAGATATCTCCTTCTGCCAAAAAGACAATGGTGTTTTGGTGCATGTCGGGATATTGGTAGTATCCCTCGAATCCTTGTGCTGCGGCTTGGTTTAAACTTATCGCCATAAGCAGTGTAAGGCCAATACATTTTTTTTGCAATAACATATTTAAAAAGTTTAAATTATTTTTTTACAATTTGTGCAATATTTATTGGCTACCCCGACGAGACCGAACGGCAGCACCAAAGCGAGAAATATATATTGGTGCAACTTACGCATGGACAAGTTTTTTGAAATATGAACTAAATCATTGTGTTTAAAATGATGCTGTACGGTCGCCATCATGTATCTGATTAGGGGTTGCATTGGCGGCAATGACGCCAGTTGAAAAAATGTGCTGTAGCTAACCCAACAGCAGCAAAAAGGGTGGCTCCATGTGCCCCTTCGATAAAGGGTGCTAGCACCATACCGCCTGCCAGTAGCGCAAAACAAACCCACATGAGGGCTTTTATCCAGCGTTGGTTACAATGCCTCGATGCTAACCAAACGGCTAGCGCGCTAAAAGCAAGAAATAAGTAATCGTAGTTAAAACCTGTTGCCTCATCACAGCAATTGCCCCCTACTGTACAGTGGTCTTTTTGCAGCCAAAATGCTGTTATAAAGGGCATCAATAGACAATGCACCAAGCAGAGTCCTGAGGCTGCAATTCCGACATGGTCGGCGTATTTTTTTAAAAAAAAAGTCATTTTTGTAATATTTTGTACGTTTTTTAGCGTATTTTACTAGTATCTAAGGTTTCCAAAGTATCAGGATTCAGGACACAGAGGCCAATATTTTTACCATCAATATCAAAAAAGCAAAGTGCATTTTGCACCGTGAATCCTTGTACCGAAGCGACCTGGGCAACTGCTGTTGCGCATAAAAAGGCGCGTATCTAAATAAAGATTCCCATACGTTGGTGGAATGGCAGATTGTGCCGACAAAGTGCGGGACTCCACCCCCAAAAAAAACAATTGCGCTAATGATAGCCATACAGATTATAATGAATTATTAAAAAATTAATTCGGAAATGGATCCTCAAACGGCTCGCCCTCCCGCCACATCTCCACTTCCCAATCCCGCAGCAAACAGCGGTCTAGTCCGGTGATAATGCGCTCTTTTTCAAGGTCTTGTCCAATGAAAACGAGTTCGTTTTTGCGATCTCCCCAAATAGGCGACCAGCGTTTTTGGAGGTATTCGAAACTATTATGAAAATTGGGCATTTGTTCCCGCTCTTCTGGAGGTATGGCTGCCCACCAAGAACCCACTGGGTCGTAGCGCAGCGAGCCGCCTGCCTGCGACCAAAACATGGCATCGCTCGGTCGGCTGGCAAGCCAGAAAAAGCCCTTCGAGCGCACGACATTGCTGGGAAAATCCTCACTGAGCCATTTCCAAAACCGTTCGGGATGAAACGGGCGTTGGTCATAAAAAACAAAAGAGGAGAAGCCATATTCCTCGGTTTCGGGGGTATGGTGCCCGTTTTTGGCGAGTTCGGCGATCCAGCCTGCCGAGTCTTGCGCCTTTTCAAAATCGAACTTGCCTGTGTTCATGATTTCCGAAGCAGGGATTTTGCCATTTTTGGTGGCGAGAATGCGCGCTGTCGGGTTCAGTTTGTGCAACAGAGCGGTGAGTTCCTTCAATTGAGGCTTTGTCACCAAATCAGTTTTGTTCAAAATGAGAATATCTGCAAACTCCACCTGCTCGGTGAGCAAATTGACAATCGGGCGGACATCGGAAGCGTCGTTGCCCAATGCTCGGTCGGTCAGCCGATCCGCTGAACCAAAGTCGCGCGGGAAATTGAAGGCATCCACAACGGTGACCATCGTATCAATATAACTCCATTTAGCGAGGTCAACCAGCCCATCATCACTGGCAAAATGCCAAGTTTGTGCAACAGGAACGGGTTCAGAAATACCTGTACTTTCGATGAGTAAATAATCAAAACGCCCTTCTTTGGCGAGTTTTTCGACTTCAAGCATAAGGTCTTCCCGTAGGGTGCAGCAGATGCAACCGTTGGACATTTCGACCATTTTTTCCTCTGTCCGAGACAGCGATGCGCCCCGCTCGACAAGTTGTGCATCAATATTGACCTCGCTCATGTCGTTGACGATGACGGCAACCCGTAAGCCTTCCTTGTTTTGCAGAACATGGTTGAGCAGGGTGGTTTTACCCGCGCCGAGGAAGCCCGACAGCACGGTGACGGGTAGTTTTTTTGATAAAGTTTGCATAAATTTTTAACGTTATGGTTTTTTCAACAAATGCAGGACAAATCCCTTGGCCGTCCGCTTCTTTTTGCAAGCGAGGAAACAGCGCAAGAAAATGGTCATGCAGACGAAGTCCTTGAGACATCTGAACATGATGCAATTAATTGATTTACTGTAAATTGAAAAGGGAACTAGCCTGCACAGGTATCCCCCGTCAGACACGAAAAAGAACACTAATCTGTGTATTTCAAGAAAATGAAAAGCATAAAAAACCGCTCGGTAACACCGGGCAGGTCACAAAAAACAAACTTGAAATACTAGGTTCAGGAAATCGGCGCAGGTGGCGCACGAGGCTGGAAAATGGTGAAAAGCGCAACCCGTAGATAGGTGGTTTCACCGAAATTATGTTGGGTTAATTTCAGTTCGGGGCATGAAAATACTGAAATTTGAAGGTAGGTAAGTTCTGCTAGTGTGGGTGCAATTTGGCAGAGGGCACAATCATCATCTGCGTGTTCCTCGCCGTGAAAATACGTTTCACTTGTGTCGTGGCGGCAAATTTCTGATTTGTGCTGGTGCTCTGGGGCAATGAAATGGTGGAGGATCCACATCAGCCAAAAGATAGCATAGGTGCTGAGCAGCATCCATGCAGTTAATCTTTGTATTGGCTGATTTTTATACTTCATTCCTGCAAAGGTATGTTTTTATATTCAAAAGTTCGAGAAAAAATCTACTTTAAACTATGTAGAAAACGTGACGAGGACGCTTTTGTTTGTTTTTTAGTCAGTTAAGTAGTTGAAGAGGGGAAATTTAAAGGGGAATTTTTTTGGTTCAATTTTGATTTTTTTGTTAAAAATATGCTGTATCTTTGTAGAACGATAATCAAATAATTAAAATTTAATTTATTATGTAATCACAACCCAAAAGCATGAGTAATCTGCAATTAGAGATCTTGAAGTTTTATGCACGCGATGTGCCTGATGGCGATTTAATCGCTATTCGTTATATGATTGGGCTTTATTTTGCAGAAAAGGCAACTGCTGCCATGGATAACTTTATCGCTACAAACAGCCTCACTCCGCAACAACTTTCACAAATGGCGTATGAACACTGGCGTGCTCAAAATCGTACTTGATTAGAAGCTATCCACAAGCACAAAACCACCCCAAAAACAGATACTCCACCAATATTTTTCCCCAATAACTCCCTGTGTATTGGCTATTTTTCTGATATTTGCTCAAAATAAATACACCTTTTTTACAAGCCACATCATTACCCATAAATCATGTCCGAATTAGCACTCCAAATTATTGCCGAAAATAATACCCCCCAAAAAAAATGACAAAAAAAATCCTTTACACATTCCTATTCGCTTTAATTTTAGTACTCTGTGCCATTTTTGTGCCAAGAACCTACCCCGTGCCACCTTTTGAAAAACGAGCTACAGAGCAATATTGGCAATTGCCAACAGGGTCGCGCATCGGTTATGTCAAATTACCCGCAAAAGGCATCAAAAAACCGTATCCAATCGTGTATTTGCACGGCGGCCCAGGCGGTTTTGCTTCAGATCTTATGTGTAATATGCTCGCCCCGCTCACCGACGACGGTTACGACATATATCTGTATGACCAAATCGGGAGTGGCCACTCGGATCGGTTGAGTAACTTGGAAGATTACAGCGTAGATCGCCATAAACGCGATTTAGAAGCCATTTTTCAGCAGATACAGACCGAAAAAGTTCTCCTTATTGCACAGTCTTGGGGTGCATTATTGGCCACTTGTTTTGTGGCAGATCATCCCAATCAGGTGGATCAGTTGGTGCTGACTGGCCCCGGACCGATTTATCCCATCAATACAGCACTCCGCGACATAAAGCCGCCAGATAGTTTGCAGATTAAAGCCCCTGTTTTTAGCAATCAGCAGGCCAATGCAGCACTCAACAATATCCGAACAAAGGCAATGGCTTGGTTTGCGACAGCATTCAGTCAAAAAATCGCTTCCGATCAAGAAGCCGACGATTTCAATACTTATTTGACCAATGGAACGAATAAATCCACCGTCTGCGATACGTCCAAAGCGGTAAAAGCACCAGGTGGCAGCGGTTTTTATGTTTCAGTAATGACAATGGAAAGTTTAGCAAGTATGCCCGATCCGCGCAATCAATTGCAAAATACCAAAGTGCCACTTTTGCTCCTGCGCGGCCAATGCGACAACCAAAATTGGGGTTTTCAAACTGAATATTTAGGGCTTTTTCCACAGCATCAATTGGTCGTTATTCCAGGTGCGGGGCATGTTATTCCCTTGGAGCAACCTGCACTCTATTTGAAAACGATTCGGGATTTTTTGGAAAAGAATGAAATTGGCCGATGAGAAAAGAATAAAATACTTGCTGCTGTACACTTTTATTTTGGTAATTTACTTTGAGATTTGACAAAAAGTAGAGTACACTAAGTCTTGAAAACCTAATCCTATTCTTATTTTGCTCTTATTCTATTCTAATACGTGCATTCCTACCTTTGTCCCTTAATTCAATTAAAACACTTTTTAAATATGAATAAATGCAATTGGACGTTCAATTTTATTGTATTGGCATTTTTGATACTCCTGAACACTGGCTGCGCAACGGTTATGCCCGATCAAGTCGGCGTGAAACGTACTTTCGGACGCGTTCATGATAATGTACAGCAGCCCGGTTTAGTAGGGTTCAATCCCCTAACTACCCAGTTGGTTCGGGTATCGATCAGAACAATGAATTTGGATATTATCGAAAACTTACCCTCACAGGAGGGTTTGACCATTAAGTCTCAAACCTCAATTCTTTATAGGATAAAACCAAATGCAGCACCTCAAATCTTAAAAGAAATCGGTATGCAGTTTGAAGAAGTAATAATCTTGCCCGTTTTCCGCTCTGCGGCTGCCGATATTTGCTCTAGGTATCTTGCTAAAGATATGCACAGTTCAAAACGAGCCGAGATTGAAACTGAAATCAAAAAGCGGTTGATTAGCGTTTGCGAATCGAGAGGGTTTATCATAGAATCGGTACTGTTGAAAAGCATTACATTACCCAATGGCTTGTCTAAATCCATTGAAGCCAAACTCGAAGCGGAACAGGAAGCCTTGCGCATGGAATTTGTGCTTAATCGCCAAAGACAGGAAGCAAAGCGCCAGATCATTGATGCCGAAGGTATCAAAGAAATTGCCAGAATACAGGCCGAAGGCAAAAAAAATGCCGCCATTATTGATTCAGAAGCCAAGGCACGCAGTACTGAGATAGAAGCAGAAGGCATTAAGAATGCCAACGACCTGATTAGCGTGAGCCTTACCCCCAATGTGCTGAAATTCAAACAAATAGAAGCATTTCAAAAACTTTCGGAATCGCCCAATACCAAAACAATCGTCACCGATGGCAAAGTGCCTATGGTGAATATATTGGGTAACGAGGGGAATTAAAGGGGGAAAATAGGAAATAAATAAAACAAATCCAAAATAACCCCATTCCTCTTCCCCTAATTCAAGCATTGGAGCGTCGGGGGATTACGGTAATTGTAGCCGTACACTTTTTATTGTTTTACTTGGATATTGTCGGCGTGACTAGAAAAAGTAACGCCGACAATAGGACAATATTTGTAGCAAATAGGAAAGCGCACCTTGAAATTAAATTGAAAATTTCGGTGCGCTGCTCCTTTATAAGGCATACCCACTCAGTCTAAAACAGCCCATAATACATTTTCAAAGTCGGGTCTGTTTCTTTTTCCTTAATTTCATCAATAGCCACCTGAATTTCGGCGGCCTTGGCATCGTTGCCACTTTCTTGAAAATAGTTACGTGTATCCGCCAACGCCTTTGTGGAGGCAAACCTGCGCCATTCGCTATTGCCTACTGGGGTAAGCGCGTTGTTTTTCCAACTGGTCATACCTTCTTCCAATGCAGTAGGATTATTGAGCCCGATTAAGTATTTTTGGTATTGCTCAAAGAAGGTAAAAGCGGCCATTTGATCTACCTTTTTTTCACGCGATTTGAACCATACCAATTGCTCGGGAGCAGGCGATTCGGCGTACATTTCTGATAACGCAGCAATGATAAAATCACTGTTATCATTTTCCAATATTTTGGATGCCTCGATGGCGGCTGGTTTATCCAATTTATTTAAAGCCGACAACGCAGCACTTGTTACGCTGTATGGCGCATCGGGTTGAAGCCCTTTTTGGAATATCGGCATATATTGCTTGTCGTTATAGTTGCTCAATACACCAATGGCAGTAGCACGTGCTTCAGGGTGGGGATCTTTTTCAGCAATTGCAGCGATCAAGGGTGCCATTTCTGGCAGTGTTGGATCAATAGCACCCAAGGCAAATGTGCGAATATCTTCACTTTTATCGGTCAAAGCCATTTTAAACAAGTCCTGTGGGCGGTTTTCATCCGCCGACAATGCTTGCAACGCCTCTATACGGTCGCGGTAATTAGGGCCATATTGGAACAGTGCACGCCATTCTTCCGGGGTATGTTTATCATTTTTTACACAAAGTAACGCTTTATCTGCCTCCACATTGACGACCAATGGCTTGCTATCAGACTTGAAAGAAAATACTTGCTTGCGCTTGGTTACCCGAATTTGTTCGCGGCGCGATTTGCCCATCGCATCGTAAATATCAACAGCGATCGGGAGGTTAAATACATACGGTACTTTGTTTTCAGGTAATTGCTGTTGCTCTATGGTTACTTCTGTCATTTTAGAGGCCTCATTCCAATTGTAGGAAATTTCGAGCGAAGGATGCCCCGCAGCAAAATACCATTGGTTGAAAAACCAACTCAAGTCTTGTCCGGTTACATCTTCAAAGGCCAAACGCAGTTCATGCGCCTCCACATCGGTGAATTGGTTGCGCTTGAGGTAGGTGTTTAAGGCGGCAAAAAATGCTTCGTCGCCCACATAATTGCGGAGCATGTGCAATACAGCACCGCCTTTATTGTACGAGTGCGCATCAAACATATCCTCCCTATCGTCGTAACCAAAATGGATCAATGGGTGACCACCATCGCTTGCAGAGAAAATATATCCTTGTTGTTCTGTTTGCAAGTGCGCATCGGCTACATCCTTACCATGTTTGTGTTCGAGCCACAAGTATTCGGAGTAGTTAGCAAAGCCTTCGTTCATCGTTAGATTGGCCCAACTTTCGGTAGTCACCAAATCGCCAAACCAATGGTGAAACATTTCATGCGCTACTATTTTTTCGTTGGTACGCTGATTATCGAGCAGTTCCCGCTTCGATTTTTGCATAAAATCGCCAAAAATAACCGCTCCGGTATTTTCCATTGCACCACTCACATAATCGCGTACAATCACTTGATCGTATTTGGGCCAAGGGTACGGGTAATTGAGTTTATTGGAGAAAAATTCCAACATTTCGACGGTATAAGGGTAAATGTCGCGGGCATCCTTTTCAAAAGCAGGTTCTACATAATAGGATACATCTTTCCCGCGCCATTTGTCCTTCACGATCGCAAAATCGCCGATGGCCATCATAAACAAATACGGGGCGTGGGGCAAATCCATTTTCCAATAATCGGTACGCGTACCATTGGCATTAGGCTTGGAGGATACCAACAGACCATTCGACAGTGTTTTGTATTTGCTGTCAACGGTCATGTATATTTCTTGGGTACAACGCTCATTGGGTTTGTCCACGGTAGGAAACCAAAAGGAATTGCTTTCGGTTTCGCCCTGCGTCCAAATTTGGCGTGGTTTATCGGCTTCTTTACCGTCAGGATTGATAAAATACAGCCCTTTATCGCTGGTAATTGCTGCACTGCCGCCATAAGATTCGCGCTCGTCGGGTTTGGCAACATAGGTCACAACCACTTCAAATTCCTCCGAACGGGTATAAGTTTTGTTGAGATCAATGGCAATTTGCGCTTTATCATACGCGTATTTCAAGGGCGCACCACCCAAAGTAACCGATATAATATCGAAATTTTTGGCATCGAGGGTAAGTTTATTGGTCGCATAAAACCACGGTTTTAGGCGCAGCGTTGCTTTGCCATTGGCACGTTTTTTCTCCCAATCAAAGTCAATTTCAATTTTGGTATGCAACAAATCATGCTCAAAAGTATGGGATGGGTTATAGGTTGCCAAGGTATCGGGATTGGTCGAGTCCTTTGGCATAATATCCACCGCGTCCATCATGGTATATTCCACGAGCGGTACGGAATCTACCTCTGGTGTTCCCATAAGTGGTTTGGAGTTCACATATTTTTCGGGTTCGCCGGGTTGGGCAGGTGTTCTTGCTGATTTTGAACCTGTTTTAAGGTTACAAGCAATGATGAGGGTAATCGAAAAGCATAAAATTGCCGATAATCGGAGGAATTTTATCATTAGTCTTACATCAATTTGGAGCGAGCATGGAATTGTGTATTATGCTCAACAAGGAATGAAAAAATATAAAAACGACACAAAGTAACGAAGTGTTTTGTGTTCAAGTATTATTTTTCGTCAAAATTCGCTTGATGTTGTGCAGAAACCAAGTTTTTATGCACCTTTGCACCTCGATATAAACTTAATATAAATATAATGGACGTACAATATTATATGCAATACGCTACCGATCTCGCTTGGAATTATGGCCCCAACTTGGTGATAGCCATAACCCTACTCGTCGGTGGTATGTGGGCTATTAAACGGGTTTCTAATGGTTTTGCCCAGTTTATGAAAGCCCGTAAGATAGATCCTAGTTTGCAACCATTTTTCACTTCTTTTGTAGATATTGGAATGAAAGTGGCACTCCTGCTGGTGGTAGCAGGTCGTTTGGGTTTTGAGACAACCTCGTTTATTGCTATTTTTTCGGCTCTTGCCTTTGCGATTGGACTGGCTTTGCAAGGGAGTTTGGGCAATTTTGCATCAGGTGTTTTGATCCTATTGTTCAAGCCTTACAAAATTGGAGATATTGTTGCCGTAGAGGACAAAATGGGAAAAGTAGCCGAAATTCAGATATTTCACACCATTATTATTACTCCACAAGGGAAAAAAGTCATTATGCCTAATGGAAAAATGACAGAAGGTGCCATCGAAAATATCCAATCGGATGCTGAAGTACGCGCTGATGTGGAAATACTGGTACGCGATACGACACCAATCACGATGTTGCGCTTGGCTGCTCAAAATGCTGTAGTGCAATGCCCCAAACGTTTGGCAGATAAAGCCCCTTTTGTGGAAATTGGGGGCTTTGGACACGAAAACATGAAAGTGATTACCGGCTGCTGGACGACCGGCGAGCATTATTGGGATACTTATTACCTATTGCACGAATTGGTAAAAAATGAATTGGACAAAGCGGGTATCGCATTGGCGCGGATAGAGTAACCTTACTCCTCTACCGCTTGTTTTTCATACATTTCTGCATAATAACCACCCATGGCCATCAAGTCGTCGTGGGTGCCTTCTTCCACGATACGATGGTCTTCAATGACGATAATTTTATCAAATTTCATCATGCCATAAATACGGTGTGTAATAATGATGGCCGTTTTGTTGGCCAGTGCATCATTTAGGTAGGAGAGAATCCTGCTTTCGGTTTGGGTATCCACCGCAGAGAGGCAATCATCGAGCAAAATAATATCGGGTTGCTTGGCAAAAGCCCTGGCAATACTCACGCGTTGTTTTTGGCCGCCGGAAAGCGTTACGCCGCGTTCACCTACCACCGTTTCGTAGCCTTCGGGCAGGCTTAGAATATCTTCGTGGATAGCAGCACCTTTTGCAAAACTAATGGCTTCGTCTTTACTGATTTCGGATTTGCCAAAAGCAATATTGCCCAATACGGTATCCGAAAACAAAAATACATCTTGTGGTACATACCCGATACGGTTGCGCACCTCGTTGAGGGGGTAATGACGAACATCTTGCCCGTCGATTAGGATACGGCCTTCGGTGGTGTCGTACATGCGCACGAGCAGGTCGGCAACGGTGGTTTTTCCACTACCTGTACGACCAATAATTGCCATTTTTTGACCTTTTTCAAGGCTAAATGAAATATTTTCAAGGGCTTTTATGCCCGTATCGGGATATACAAATGATACGTTATCAAATACAATATTGCCACTAAATCCTTGGTTGCCAATAGCAACAGGGTTTTCAGGACTGGTAACACTGGGTTGTGTTTTCAAAAATTCATTGATCCGCTTTTGTGAAGCAGCCGCCTGTTGTGTCAACGATGCAATCCAACCAATAGCCGTTACTGGCCAAGTCAACATGGTAATATAAATCACAAACTCGGCGATATGTCCCGGCAATAACCTACCTGCGATTACTTCCAACCCTCCCACATATACCGTAATGACAATACTGGTACCGATCATCAGCGTCATCAGCGGAAAAAAGAAGGCATCTACACGGATCAAGGCCAAGGATTTGGCACGGTAATTTTCGCTCTGCTCATCAAACCAGCGGCCCATGGCGTTTTCTTGGGCATAACTTTTTACCACCCGAATACCGCTATATACTTCTTGTGCTGTACTGGTCAGTACCGAAAGTTGTTGTTGTATTTTTTCGCTTCGGCGGTTCATCAGTGTACTGACCCAATAAATCGAAAAACTCAAAAATGGTAAGGGTAATAGCGACCATAAAGTCAGCGTGGGGCTAACACGAATCATAGCACCAATGGTGAGCGAAAATAGAAAAACAAGATCGAGGCCGTACAAAATGGTTGGCCCAAGGAACATACGTACTTTAGAAACATCTTCGGAAATGCGCGACATCAAATCACCCGTGCGGTTGCGCTTATAAAAGGATTGATCGAGTTTTTCGTAGTGGGCAAACAGTTCTTTGCGCATATCGTACTCGATGAGCCGACTCACCACAATAATGGTTTGACGCATAAAAAACATAAATAAGCCCATTGACAAGGCCAAAACGATCACTTTGATACCGAACCACCCAACTTTAGTCCCTATTTCGTTCAAAGCCTCGGGGTGTTGCGCTAATCCACCTTTGTCGGCATATTGTTTTGTAATGTCAACAACAGCATTGAACGCTTCTCCAACGACTTGTGGTTGCCATACTTTGAACCAGTTGGCCAGCCCTACAAATACTATTCCGAGTACCAATCGGCCTCTATATTTCCAAAAATATTTTTTTAAATAAGCAAATAATGCAATCATATTTCTAATTCCCTAGTCAATTGGGGTTACAAAGGAACATATTTTATAGCAAACTGTTGTGTGCTTGTGCAGCAATCAATACTTTTTCTGTACCATTTAGTGAGCGGCAAACAATCGAACCGTGCTTTTATCCGTTATTTTATCCATGAAAAAACAACATATTACAGTACCCATTTTTCTTTTCGCCACCTGCGTCGCATTATTTATACAGTGCAAAAACCCTCAAAACGCCAACCTCCAAGCATCTGGCGATACGACAGAAGCCATGGTAGGTTTGCCCGCTGGTTTTGAGGCATTTTATCAAAAATTCCACAACGATAGTGCTTATCAAATGGCGCATATTACATGGCCGTTACAGGGCAGCAAGGGTATGCAAATTGATAGTGTAACGAACGAAAACCGCCCACAAACTTGGCAGCCTTCTGAATGGCGCATGCAAAAATTGGATTTAATTGAATCCGGAGAGTATATCCGTGAAATGAATCCTATCGGTGATATGATGGTCATTGAAAGAATTAGGGCCAAAGCCGTTCCTTTTGGTATTGAACGCCGTTTTGCAAAACAGGCCAACCAAGAATGGGAATTGATCTACTATATGGATATATTTGAGTTTAAATAACATAAGTATTTGGACATAATTAATTGTATAATTGAACGCAGGTATGTTTCGGCCATGCTGAGCCTGCCGAATGTATGCTGAGCGTGTCGCAGCAGCAGCAGCAAAGACCAAGTTCAAAATGATAATTAATTGTATTCAAGTACTTAAATCCAAACTTTTCGTACTTTTGCGCCCTCTTATGGAATATACACCGCGATCGATCGAAAAAAAGTGGCTACAATGGTGGAAGGACAACAAAACCTATGAAGTAGCAAACGGCAGCACCAAACCTAAATATTATATCCTTGATATGTTCCCGTATCCATCGGGCGCAGGACTGCATGTAGGCCACCCGCTGGGCTATATCGCCTCCGATATTGTGGCGCGTTTCAAGCGATTACAAGGATTTAACGTACTCCATCCTATGGGTTATGACTCCTTTGGCCTGCCTGCCGAGCAGTACGCCATCCAAACGGGGGTGCATCCACGCGACAGTACAGAAAAGAACCTGATCCGCTACCGCGCACAATTAGAGAATCTGGCTTTGTCGTTCGACTGGAGCCGCGAGGTGCGTACCAGCGAACCTGATTATTATAAGTGGACACAGTGGATCTTTATGCAACTGTTTAACCACTATTTTGATAAAAACGCGAATAAAGCATTGCCTATCAGTAGTTTAGTTGCACATTTCGAGGCCAATGGCAATAAAGGTATCATGGCGGTTTGCGATGATGAAACCCCCGATTTTACCGCAGCCGAGTGGGCCGCCATGACGGAGTACGAGCAGCAGAACATGTTGCTCCGCTATCGCCTTACTTTCCCGGAGGAATCGTATGTCAACTGGTGTCCTGGTCTTGGTTCGGTGTTATCGAACGACGAAATTAAAGATGGTGTGAGCGAACGCGGCGGTTTCCCCGTTGAGCGCAAACGCATGAAGCAATGGAGTATGCGTATCACAGCCTATTGCGACCGTTTGATTAGTGGCTTGGATACTATTGATTGGCCCGACTCGATCAAAGAACAACAACGCAATTGGATCGGTCGCTCACAGGGTGCTTCCGTCAAATTTACGGTAGATGGTCACCCTAGCACACATATAGAGGTGTTTACTACCCGTGTTGATACGATTTATGGTGTTTCATTTATGGTTTTGGCACCAGAACACGAGTTGGTGCACGAAATTACAACTGCGGCACACAAAAACGAAATAGATTCTTATATCAAGTGGGCTGGTAGCCGTAGCGATGTGGAACGGATGCAGGAGGGCAAAAAAGTAAGCGGTGCTTTCACAGGAGCCTACGCGATCAACCCTTTTAATGACGAAAAAGTACCTATTTATATAGCAGATTATGTGTTGGCTGGATACGGCACAGGCGCAGTAATGGGTGTTCCTTCGGGCGACCAGCGCGACTGGAATTTTGCGACGTATTTCCATTTGCCCATTATTCCTATCCTCGATGCTCAAAAAGGCATTGATACAGAAGCAGATGCCACCAAAGAAGGCCGTTATATCAACTCTGGGATGATTAATGGAATGGATTACAAAACTGGTACTGCCACATTGATTCAATGGCTAGAGGAGAAAAAACTAGGGGCAGGCAAAATCCAATACAAATTGCGCAATGCGGTATTCAGCCGCCAACGCTATTGGGGCGAACCAGTTCCGGTGTATTGGAAAAATGATTTACCCTATTTGGTAGAAGAAAAAGACCTTCCGATCACTTTGCCGGAAGTAGATAAGTATTTGCCTACCGAAACGGGCGAACCACCACTAGGCAATGCCGAAAACTGGCGTTATACCGCTCCCGATGGACAGCGATACGAGTACGAATTGAATACTATGCCCGGCTGGGCAGGTTCATCGTGGTATTTTTACCGCTATATGGATCCAAATAACAATAGTGTATTCGCCAGTAAAGCAGCCATTGATTACTGGCAACAAGTCGATTTTTATATCGGAGGCTCCGAACATGCCGTGGGTCATTTGTTGTATAGCCGTTTTTGGAACCAATTTATGTACGATCTGGGCTTGGTACCCCATGCAGAATATGCGAAAAAACTAGTTAACCAAGGCATGATTCAAGGTCGTTCCAATTTTGTGTTCCGCGCCAAGGAACGCTTCTTTGAGGAATACCTTTGGATAAAAGTGCTACAACCTTTCTTGAGCGATGCAGATCCTATCAAAATGTCTGAATCGGGATTTGAAGAAGAAATGAGTTACGATTACGCTTTTGCCAGTAATGATTTAGTGATAGAAGTCACCTCGTACAAACAAGAAGAAAAAATAGAACGTATCCGCCAAGCAGCCGCTGCAGATGGCAAACGCTTATTGATCCTATCGAACGAAGAACTATCGGATATCATTAATCAGCCGGAATTAGTGGCAGAGAAAATCCGGGCAGCCTTGAACAGCAGGGATTCATTTATCATGGATCGCGCTAAACCAAAGTCGCAAACCTTGTTTATTTCGCATAATTTGGTGTATAAATATTCCGATGAGGCTTGTACCGCACTCCATGTGGATGTAAATATAGTGGAGAACGATATACTCGATCTTAACCTTACTAAAGGTGTTCCTATGTTTGAAGGAGCGAGTTTCAAAGTGGATGCAGATGGTAAATTTACTTGTAGTGCGGAGGTCGAAAAAATGTCGAAATCTAAGTATAATGTGGTAAATCCCGACCATGTTATTGAACGATATGGTGCGGATTGCTACCGTATGTATGAAATGTTTATCGGGCCTATTGAAGTAGCCAAACCTTGGAACACCAATGGTATTTCGGGGGTAGCAGGATTTTTGCGCAAATTCTACGATCTATTTTACAATGAAAAAGGTTGGAATGTGATAGACACGGAGCCAACAAAAGACGAATTACGCCAGTTGCACCTTGCGATAAAAAAGGTTTCAGACGATATTGAGCGTTTTTCGCTGAATACTTGCGTGAGCCATTTTATGATATTAACCAACGAATTGCGCGCACTTAAATGCAATAAACGTGCTATTTTGGAGCAGGCGGTGGTATTGATTGCACCTTTTGCGCCACATCTAGCAGAGGAACTTTGGCGTGGATTTGGCCATTCTACTACTGTTTGTGATGCTACTTGGCCACAACTAAATGCATCTTATTTGGAAACGGATTCGATTGTTTATCCCGTACAGATTAATGGCAAACACCGTGGAAATATAGAAGTGGCAGTAGGTACGTCTAATGCAGATATTGAGCAAATGGTATTGGCTCAGGAGTTTGTACAGCGCAATTTGGCAGGTGCGTCGATAAAAAAATTGATTGTAGTACCTGG
>JBEAVK010000154.1:0-4146 GCA_041160955.1 Bacteroidota bacterium | reverse complement strand
AATGCGAAAATATCGCCATACTAAATAAATTAAGTTTGAAACGGAGATTTATGCGCGGTAAATCGAGCGATTAAAACGGAAATGGCAAGTATCCGATAAAAACCCACAAAAGTATTATGTTTCTAGGAGACTAGTGTAAAATGGGGATTAATTAACGATTTTGGACAAACTTGTACGTAGAGTACTCACCCGTTCCTGTTCTAATCTCAACCCATTTTCCTTTAAAAAAGCAAAAAGCCCTCGCTCCGCAGCCGTCAGATGACTGGGCGCTTCACCCTTAAATGGCTTATCCGCCACCACATAATCTTGATACGTTTCAAAAGTACCTTCATCCATCAAAAACGACTGCACATTAGGGAAATACGAGCGAACTTTACTCAAAATACCCAATCCATGGGTATCCAAATCGCCCCAATATAACAATCGAATATCGCGCAGCCAATGCGCGTCTTTGAGTACTGCAATACCGTAACCACCACCAAAAACAATCAACGTATTGGGCAATTCATGCTTTAATAATTGCTGTGGACTGTGACTATTTTCTACAATAATGACCGTTTCGACAGGTTGCGGATGCTGCGCCAATTGATTCGCTGGAAATGCCAACGACGTAAACCCGTGGTAATGTGCCACTAGTTTGGGATCATTAAAATAACAGGCAACGAAAGGCTCTTTATCCTGTAATTTATACCGTCGGTCAAAATCAGAATAGGTTTTGTCCACAAACTCGGGTGGAATAGTGGCATCAATGAGGCTACACAGTATTTTGTTATATTGAGGGATAAATTTAGTATCAATTTCTTTAATTGGTAGCAAGCGTTGCGGTACTCCCGGGTTAGGATTTGCTCTAAAATACGATACAACCGCCAATAAAGAAGGCCAAATTTCGGTATTCCCCTCCACCGTTTTCACCTCTTTTACCGTCCATTCCCGCAAATACGGCGCAACAGCCCGAATACGCTCTAATGTCGCATTAAACGCATCAAATGCCGCTGTTTTATCCAAAAAAAACAATAAATCTTCTTGTGTTTCAAAGATAATCTTCTTAATTTTACTTTGTGACACTTTGCCCCTTCTACCACCCGATACTGCTGTTTCGACCCAATAACCTTGCCCCAATTTGTTTTTTGAACCTTCCACGAGTTCCTCCATCAATGCCAATCTGTCTTCTTGAAGCGATCCAGTATCTGCAATTCTTAATAACTCCAAAGGCGTATAAGGGGCATCGTGGTCGGCGATACCTTCGAGCCATTTATAATAGTAGGTCGATGCCTTATTTCTTATCTTTTCAATAGTAATCATTTTACAAGAATATCCATTTTTAAAGACACAACATAAACTAATGCACTGCACAAGTAGCGTACACTTTTGTGGTAGAAAAAAATGCGGTAAAAAAAATTTGTGGTGAAAGCACCAACTCCTACCCGTTTTTTCGCTTTGCCTGCAATTCCGCCAATTCCATCACCGAATACACATGCACCGAAGAGCGCGGCGGCATTTCGTCCTCTTTTTTCACAAAAATAAGGTGCGACATCCTATCCTGCGTCAGTTTTACATTGGAATTAGGCGTAATCAACAGCATTTGAAAATGCAAATTACTCAACAAATCCAACAAATACGTGCTATTTTCAGGGTCAAGTTTGCTAAATGCCTCATCCACCATGATAAACCGGAACGATTTGGCATTCCGACTATCCGCGCTGATATTAAACTGGTACGTCAAAGCCGCCGCCAGCACCGTATAAGTCAATTTGGCCTGTTCCCCGCCCGAAAGAGCGCCCGTGCTATCCAGCAATGTCCCCGGTTTTGGTGCATCATCCAATTGATACACTTGTTGCGTCCTGAACGTAAGCCAGTTGCGTACATCCGTCACCTCGAGCCGCCAATCTTTATCTTTATCTAGCCGCTGGATCAATAGACCAATCCGCTGCACCGTTTCCCGCAATATTTCCTGCTGTTCCGTCGCCGAAGCCAACCGATACGCCGCCCGATCGTAGTCCCAATGCGTTAAAAGGCTAAAAAACTCACCAATTCGCCCTTTTCTCGTATTTTGATCCGATACAATTTGCAAATACGTATCCGAAGAATAAGGCAACGATTTCAGTGAACGGTTGATATTAAGGATATTTTCCTCGTGATCGGCCAATTGCTCGGTGAGTTGCTGCTGGAACACCTGCATCGCATTGCCAATATCGCTCCCCGCACGGGTCTGATAACGCTCCCGCAAAGTAGGCAATTGGTCACCTTGGATACGGTCGAGCAGATCGGTATATTGGCCAATATGCTCCATCGCAGGGTCATCGGGCAGTTCGTAGGTATCATTGATCCAAGTAGGAAACGCCTCCAAAATATCTTTTTTAGGGTTTTTAAACTGTTGCATCAACAGCAAAAGGTCTTTTTCCCGTTTGCTTTGCTGGTCTTTAATGCCACTAATTTGCGTATTAATCTTGCCGCTGATCTGCAATTTTGCCTTTTCAATACTCAACAAATCCAGTTCGCCCAATTCCGCCACAGCAGGCTGCAATGCGCGCCAATCGCGGTCGTCCAATTCGGCAGCATCGCTTTTTTGGGTGTTGAGCAGCGTTTGGTTGCGCAGGATAGCCTCTTTGATAGAAGTGCATTGCTGAAGACATTGATCGCGTTTTTTCTCTGCGGTTTCAATGCTTTTTTTGACCAATTGATGCCGCGTTTGCAGCGTTTTTAATTGCTCCGACGAAGCACTTAATTGCTCAATTTGCGCAATTTTTTCCTCCAATTCCGCCTTAGTATCCTCGTGGTTGATGTCCTCAAAATGTTCAAAATCGTAGAGGCGTTGGAGGTCGGCCAATTTTTGAATCAGTTGCGCTATTTGTTTTTCCACGGGTTCAAACCGCAGTTCCAATTGTTGCAATTCCGTTTCTGCTGCCCGCAATGCCTCGGCTGTGCTGCGTATTTTTTCTTCATTACTCCAGCCCAGTACATATTGATTTTTACGGTTTTTTCGGTCGTCTTTTTGGTGTTGTTTACCATTTTTGTACAAGCCTTCGGGCGTAATGGCCTGTTGATGGCGTTTGTATTCGTTGGTATCGCTGGTACAAAAATGCGTGTAACGGCGTTGTAATTCGGTGCTTAACCAAGGCGCAAACCCCGATTTGGGTTGCACTTCCAGTTTATTAGCCGCAATATCGCTACTCAGTTCGGTGTGGAGGTTTTCGCTCGCTTTGTCATCGGCTTCTGTGAATCGGAGCAAAGTACCCAAGTCGTTGTTGCGCGTCCATTGGATCACCTGCGGCAAGTGCTTTTGTGGCACCAGCAGATGGAGCGAAAAAGGCATCAATAGTTTTTCCAGTGCATATTGCCATTCGTCGCGTTCGTGGGCTTTTACCTGTACCAATTCGCCCACAAAAGGCAATTCTTTTTCGGGAATGCCATTGGCCTGACAAAGTCGCGTACGAATATCGACCAAATCCGATGGCAAATTATTTTTCCGACTGCGCAACGAGTTTAATTCTGTATCCAAGGCCGAAATGCGCTGTTTCAATTCACGTTTTTGTCCCACCAATTCGTCGCGCACGCCCGTTTGCGCCAATTGTTGTGCCTGAATTTTAATCCCCGCCGCTTCAAATTGGCTTTTTTGCGCGTGAAACATAGCCGCATCAGGGCTTGGAATAAAACCGAGCGACATAGCCAATCGCGCATAATTATCTGCGTTTTTCCGCTGTTGTTCGTAGCGTTTTTGGGCATCTGTGCGCTCGCGTTGGAGTTGTTCCAATCTTTGGCCAGCGTCGTTTTGTTTAATTTGGTACTCTAGATCCTTGTCCTCCTGCCTATATTTCGCCAATTCCTGATCCACTTGGTTCAGTTGTTCGGTCGTGAGTGCCAATTGTTCGGTTTGTTGGCCAATGGCCGTTTCCAAGAGTGCAATATGCTGTTGGGCAAACCAAGGCGACACCGCTCGTTGCGCCATTTCCAGCCGATAAAATTCATCTTTACCAGTGATCCAAGCCGTATAATGCTCCAGCATGGGCATCAGCATTTGCTCCTGTTTATTGGCTTTATCGAGGCTCAATTGTGTTTCCGAAATATCGGCGTATTCCTTTTTGAGTTGGTCAAAATACTGCTCCACATTGGATTCATCGAGCATATTTTCGCGGATAAAACCATCCA
>JBEAVK010000152.1:0-4626 GCA_041160955.1 Bacteroidota bacterium | reverse complement strand
ACCAAAAATTACCTACTTTTTTGACTCGAAACCGTTGGGCTAAGTTTTTACCTTTATTTTATAACAAAGTTGTAGGGCATACATAATCTGATTTAGCAACAGTTGTTTTTGCAATACCAGCATATCCTGTATTTACATCTACAAAATTGGTCCAGCCCCTTTGCTTTAAAATTGATGCGGCGATCATACTTCTGTAACCTCCTGCGCAGTGAATAACAAAGGGACGGTCTTTTGGAAACTCCGCCAAATGATTATTTATTTCATTTAGTGGAACATTTGAGGCTTCCAATAAATGTTCACTATCAAATTCACTTTTTTTACGAACATCAAATACTGGTTGCTGGCCGGAATAATTTGCTTCAAATTCTTCTGCCGTAATTCTATGGATGGTATCAATTTCTTTATTTGCATTTTTCCAGGTATCAAAACCGCCATCTAAAAAACCAATCGTGCCATCATAACCAACCCTTGATAATCGAATCATAGCTTCTTCTTCATCACCGTTGTCTGTTACTAAAAGAATTTCTTGTTTTATATCAAGAATCATTTCACCTACCCATTGAGCAAAACTGCCTTCAAGTCCTATATTAATACTATTGGGAATAAAACCTTTTGCGAAATCATCCGCACTTCTGGTATCCAAGACTAATGCATCATGCTCATTTGCGGTTAGTTCAAAAGCCTCCGCATTTAATGCTTTGTGTCCTCTTTCCAATACAGTATCTAAGCTTTCGTAACCTTGAATGTTCATTAATACATTTTTAGGGAAATAGCCAGGCGGTGTAGTTAACCCTGTTAAAATTGATTTTACAAATTCATCTTCGGTCATAGGTTGCAGTGCATAGTTGACAGCCTTTTGATGCCCTAAAGTATCGGTAGTTTCTTTACTCATGTTTTTACCACAAGCACTACCAGCACCATGATTGGGGTACACAATCAAATCATCACTCAATGGCATAATTTTATTGCGAAGTGATTGGTATAAATGGCGAGCCAATTTTTCTTCGGTTAAATCTGCCACTACATGTTGTGCTAAATCTGGTCTTCCTACGTCGCCAATAAATAATGTGTCGCCAGTAATGATGCCATGCTCCTGTTGGTTTTCGTCAATAAGCATAAATGTAGTGCTTTCCATTGTATGCCCTGGTGTGTGTATTACTTTTACGGTATAATCACCCACTTTAAATAATTGACCATCTGTTGCCTTTACAATTTCGAAAGCAGGATTTGCTGTAGGTCCATACACAATTTGTGCTCCCGTTTTTTTTGCAAGATCTAAATGTCCACTTACAAAATCGGCATGAAAATGAGTAAGAAACACATACTTGATTTTAGCATTGTCTTTTTCTGCTTTATCAATGTATGGTTGTACTTCTCTTAATGGGTCAAAAATTGCCGCTTCGCCCTTGCTTTCAAGATAATAAGCTGCATGTGCAATGCATCCTGTGTAAATTTGCTCTACTTTAAATTTTGAATTATTCATTTTATTTATTTTTAATTTTTGATAGATTTTTATGCTTTATAGTTCAATTATTATTTTTCGTGTTGCTTGTTCGTAATCGGTTTCGATGGTTAAAACGTAGGTTCCACCTTTGGTTATGCCTTTTATGTATTTTGAAAAAGTATTTTCGCCCGATGGTTGATTTTTGAACACTTGGTCTTCTATTTTTTGGCCGTCTATGGAGTACAAAGAAAATTTTACATCTGTTACTTTTGTTAAATTGTATTTCACCACAAAATTTCCGTCATTAGGATTAGGATAGACCTTTATTTGCAAAGTACCTATGCTATGTTTGTTTAGTTTGTCTGTACCAACTGCACCACTTTTTGTAAGCAATACTTTAAATATTTGGCTGCTTGCCGTGCTTTGCGTTCCATCATTGATCCAAAAAATATTGGGATTTGTACTACTTATGCCGCCATAAATATAACCAATCATCGTAGTGTCGTTTGCCAAGTCATCATATTTAATAACGCCGTTGGCATATCTTGGCAAATTTTCATTTGGGATTAATTCTGAACCTGCACCTAATAATGCTGGCATTTCAATGGGTAATTTATATTCTGCCATTACGCCACTTGCATTTCTTGAAACGCGTGCAATCGTTTTGACAAATGGCACATCGTTATTTTGAGTTAGCGTGCCCAAACTGTCAAAATATTGAGCAATTCCACCAAAAAACACGGTATTCATTTCGTTGTTTGCCGCTGAATAAATAGGAAAGTGTGCACAATGATAGTGATTGTAGTATTGGGTGAAGGTATTATTCACAGCGTACCCTGTACTATCAATATTTACGCAATTCAAAAAAGGCAGATTAATTGTTTTTTGAAAAACACCTGAAAATGCGGTAATTCCTTCTTGTCCACTCGGCATAATTTGAGCCGTAACATTATAATCTCTACGATGCAGATGATCGGTGTCTGTAAGGGCCGTTAAATGGTTTATGGTGATTGTAGTACCATCGTCTGATAAATTAAACTTTCTGATTTGATCCGTATATTCCTGAATAAAACCTGGTCCGTGGCTGGGGCCCATTGGATTATAACGCCCTATAAATTTTTGTCCCCCAACTAAATAAAAAGTACTGTTTATTTTTTCTAATCGACCACCTGTAACTTGAAACAGCGCATCGTTTATTTGTCTAAAATTAGCGACAAAACTTGTATTAGCAATAATTGCATTGATCGTTGCGGGTACATCAACAGCCGTTAAATTGCTAAATGTTGTGTGGTCGCCAAGCGTTGCAGAATAACCATATCCACCTATCAAATAGAGGTAATCTCCAGTCTGATAAAACTGCATATTGGTTGATTTCAATTGTTCTTGCAACGGGACGGAAAGCGATGTAATGGGGGCCGTCCATTTTTGTTTGCTCACGGGGTCAATAACAAATAATAGCGTATTGTGTCCAGACTGATCAAAAGAGGCAAATGGTTGTCTGCGATGAAGTCCGTCAAGTCGTCCACCAATAATGAGCCATTTTCCATCATGTTGCCCAAAAGCAAAAGATTGAAGCCCACCAAGCCCAGTAATATTTACAGGTTCAAGCGCAATGCTGAAAGGTGCTGTTTGTGAAAACAGGTTTAAAGGCACCATTATTCCTACCATAAAAATATAGGATAGGAAACTATTTTTGATTTGTATGTTCATCAATTTTTCTATTTAAGTGTGATTTGTAAAAAATAGTTAGATAGTTATGTTTCTATGTAATTTTACAAAAAAACATTAATGTGTGTTACAGCAGTTTTCTAAGCAAATAACAATACTTTTCATGTTTGGGAAACGCAATGCAACATATTTATTACGACCTATTTTTTCAGAAACTAAAACACCTTTATCCTCCATCAATGTCAAATGTTGAGAGGTAATCGCTTGTTCTAAATGGAGGGCTTCTTGAATTTCAAGCACTGTCATTCTTTCATTTATGGTGAGTAAATCCACAATTGCTAACCGCACCGGGTGTGCAATTACCTTGAGCATATTTACTGCCGAAAGGATCTTGTCTGCTTCTATACGTTCTGTTAGTAACATTTTTTTTGTCATTTTGTAATTAGATGCAAAGATAGTGATGTTTCTATGTAAAAACCAAATTTATTTTAAAATATTTTTAAATTTTTTTTTTGATGTTGGGATTTCATCAAAACCAAGCACTAGATCTTTACAGGATTCTTTAAAAAACACAAGATCCTAGCGGGGGGGCCAGTTGACCAATAATTATCACTGCGTAACTATCTTTTTTAATAAGGCAACTTGCCCTAAATGATAATAGCTATGCTCAATTACGCCTTCAATATTTCGCCAATAAGTACCATATTTTTCATCCACAAACGGTTGGTCAAAAGCACCGTCTTCCATTTGTTCTACATGGGCTGCAAATAGTTCAGCATTCGTTAAAAAACTGGTTATCAATACATTCCAATCTTCTTCAGACTTAATTTCGGGCATATCAAAACTGTATTTGTCCCTAATTTCGAGTGCGCCGCCATTAAACACATTCAACAGCCCATGCAGGTAATAGTTGATATGGAATGTCAGTAAAGCAATTGTATTTAGGTTGCCTACTTTCTGGATAGCCTGCTGCCAAGTTACAGCCTGTATTTGTTCCTTAAAATTGGTGTTAGCGATCCATTTACCATTGAGGAGTACCTCTCGGAGCCGATGGGCTAGAAATGTGCTTTTAGTCATTGTAATAGTTTGATATTATGTTAATTAAAAACGCTGTATAACCATTGTCCAAATACATAACCGTTTCTCCATAGTGTTATTATGAGTGCAGCAACGATTACTGGAAAGCCAATCTTAAAGTAGTTTGATTTAAAAAATTCTTCTTTAGTCATATTCTCTGTTTTTAAAATTTGGGGCAACTGGTTACGGATATTGTTTAGGTACAATAACCGCTAACGCCTGCTCCGTTTGGCAAAGTTCCAAAAAAATTTATTACGAACTTAAAAATTTCAACTATCCAGCTGCCACCCAAATTCCCATAGGGAATCTATGTTTATAGGTGGAATGAAAAACTGGCTCAATTCCCATAGGGAATGTATGTTATTTTGCGCGTTTTTACATAAAATCCCTACGGGATTTGGGCGATTTGCCCTATTCAGTCTATAAACATAGATTCC
>JBEAVK010000128.1:0-11295 GCA_041160955.1 Bacteroidota bacterium | reverse complement strand
GGACTGAGCTTGCGAATGGGAGATGTATGCGCGTTTTCGCCGCGATTTGAGATAAATGGCATGGTATTAATTATTTCGATTTTCCAAACGGAAAAATTTATTGATTTGATCTTTACTTATTAGGAATGATAAAACAATAAGTTATCATTTCTTAGATATTGTCAAGACCAATACCGCAAAAGGGGCGCAAAGGTAAGAAGAGTAGATGATTTTTTTGACTATCTGCTAAAAACAGTTGCGTAAAACACCACAAACACTCCATTTTACCAACAAAAAGGCTTGAATTTTCGCATAAACTGCCAAAATTCAAGCCTTATAAACAGGAGAATGATTGCGATTCCTACCTAAACACCATCGTACCTAGACTTTCACAATAAAACCTTATTCTAAATAGCCAAAATACCCTTTTTAAGCGTATCGGAAGCCTTGTTACTAGCCTTTATCGCAGCCAGTAATTGTTCCCAACGCGTAGAAGCACGCAATTGGTCTAAAGCATCCGAATCACTCCAATCCCCTTTGAGCAAATCAGCAATTTCAGGTTCGGTACTGGCCAATTGCGCCAATTCAAGTGCCATCATTTCGGCTTTTATTGGATCACCAGATTCGGGAGATTCGTCTGGGCCACTCTTTGCAAATCCAAAAAGTGTAGAGAATAAGGGCAAAAACGGAACAGATGAAGTGGGGCTTTTGGTTAACTGCTGTGGGGGCAATGGCGGAATCCTCAACGCATTCATGGCTTTTACGCCACCGTTACCGATATGTGAGCGGTATTCAGGTTTTGCCAATTCCGCCGTACTAAAAATGGCATGACGAACGGCCTCTACTTGCCGCCAAGTCCCAGTATAACCCAAATCTTGGAGTTGTTTGCGGTGTTTGGCGATCCACAAAGCAGCGGTAGCAGCCACTTGCGGTGTAGCAGAGGATGTTCCTCCACCTGTATAGATAAAATGAGGATTGGGTTTACCTGTTTTGGGTTTGCCATTGGCATCTAACTCATCAGTTTCGGCCCATATAACATTAGGCGTATAACCTGCGGCTACATGCCACATTTGCTCTTCTGGGCCATGGTTGCCCTGCATATCAATACCACCTGCACTTTTTGAAGCCATTGCGGCCTGATCCTCTTCCCAAGTATTTACTTTAAAATTATACGGTTGTTTATTGTGCGCAACACCTGCTGCCGCTATAACACGCTCAAAACGAGCAGGATACAACAGGTATTCCGGTAAAAACTTTTTCCCGCCAGCGCGCCAAGAATTGCCCGCAGCAGTTACAATGGTTATCCCTTTTTCATACGCTGCATTTACAGCATCTACCCAACGGCGGCTGGGCGCACCAGCCATGCTCATCGTAATTACCTCACAACCTTGCTCTATGGCGTAATAAATAGCGCGCTCAAAAGCACGGGTTTTGAGCAGGGCCACCGAATCCTGGATGCGAATTGGTATCACCTCAGCAAATGGGACAGCACCAATATAACCAGCGAAACCTTCCAAACCTTTGGGGGAATTTACCTTGGGGCCAGCCAAAAGTGCCAATGTAGCCGCACCATGTCCTTGTTGTGCGGGAATAATACCCTTTGTTTTAAAATCTACCCCTAAATTTTCCGACTCTCCTGGCACAAAACTTTTAGCCAAATGCACGAGCAATTTCTCCGGCATAAAATCTTGAAATGGGAAAAAACCAGTATCAAAATGCGCGATTCGGATTGGTTTTTGTGCTAAGAACGCCATATTATCCGAATCATTCATGATTGAATCGCGGGCAGAAGCCAATTGCGAATATTGATCCGACAAATGCCACAATTCATTACCTTTTCTTGGCTTTGGATGCGGCCATGTGGGGAGATAATCTTCGGTTGCGGTGCTTTTACTGAGTTCTGTTGTTTCATTTACAATGGTTTCGTGCTCCAGTTCGGGTTCTACAAAAAGCACCTCATTTTTGTCTGATTTGAGTTGATCGTATAGCGCATGCGCACGATCCCAATCGTTGGTTTCGCTTGATTTTGGCGAAAAAACACCGATTATATCTTCATTTACACCGCTGTATTGTTCTTCCCCTATCAATGCCGTGCTTTTACTCGCTGCCCCAAAATTAACCAGCAACGGTGCCGATCCGCTCGCCGTAATCTTGTGTGCCGAAGTATCGGGACGCGGTGGAGCATTAAGCATGGCATCTTGCTCTACTGTAAATGGGCGTATGGTTTCAAAGCCGGGATTAACGGAGCCAATATGCTGCATTTTTGGCGTTTGTTTGGCGCCTTTCATTTTGAGTACAATGGCATCAAAAAAGGATTGGTACGTACCTGTAAATGCACCTTCTTTCCACACCGACTTTAGGGCTATGGTAAATTGACCATTACCCAAACCTTCGTACGAAAAGCCATCTTCGTGACAACCCGCAAACTGCTTTATGCTTGCTTTAATAGCACTCAATTCGACCAGTGGGGTTTCCTTCTGAATTTTGTCGTACAATGCTTGGTTGGCTTTGTAAGCAGCAAATGATTTTTCCAAGGGCATAAACTTAGCGCCATCTTGTATGGCTTGCCAAATTGGGTCATTCGGGTCGTCGTTTTTGGCAATATCGCCGCTGTGGCAACTGTCCGAGAACAAGATAATCCTCACTCCGGGTTTGAACTTTGTCCAGAGGTATTTGAGTTCATCATCGAGGAGTTGGCCATCGTAACAGCACCAAGTTTCGTCGGCCTCCTTATCGTCCTCGTCCTCATTCGTATCGGGGACAAGCGCGCCGTGACCGGAGTAAGTAATTAGGACTAAATCGTCTTTTTGGGCATTTTTTGCTAGTTTTTTTAAATTTTCCAACACGTTTTCACGTGTGGCCATTTCGCCCAGCAGCGGCATGGATTGTGCAAATTTGGCTTTGCGGGCCAATTGAAACATGTCTTCCGCGTCTTGTTCCGCGAAATGGAGTTTTCCGTTCCAGCCAGCATATTGGGCGGGATCGACTTCGTTGAGTCCGATGTGAAGCGAGAATCCTTTAGGCATAAATTCAGCGTTTTCTTGTTAGGGTGAAGTATGTAATTATGGTATAATTTTACTTAATGACAAAAATTGAAAAAAACGAAACAAAAAATGAGGAGTAATTTTTAAAAAATCTTGAGCGTTGCCGATTGCATTCCTTACTCAAAATTTATCTCTTAAAAATCAGGGATAAAGATATTTATTTGTTTTTATTTTTGGTGTATAAAATTAATAATATTTCTTTAAAAAATAGTTTTACATTGTATTTAACCTATAAATAGTTTATTAACCTACTAAATAAATTGTAAAATAAGTTTTTTTATACACGTAGTATATTTTCCACCACAACGTAGCGTACACTTTTTCCACCACAAAAGTACACAAAGTTCACAAAGACGTAGCGTAGGCGCTTCGCTTGTTTTTTTAGAACACAAAGCGTTGCGTACACTGAAGTGTACGTTTCCTCCTTGTAGCCAGATTTGTAAATAGATTATTAGCCTGCTAAAGAGACGGTAATATAAAAATGTTCGTACACAGGGTTTTCTTATAAAAGGCGCAGCGCACCGTAATATTTGTAGCTATTTGGGATTTTAGAAAGATTTTATCCAACACACAAAAAAAAGGATTTACAATACCTAATCTCCCCGATAAAAGTGCAAAAAACTACACATTTACCCGATTAGGTATTATAAATCCTTTGTAATATTTTTAGAATAAAAGGTGCTTACGCGTCTTTTTTCTCGTCGCCAGCCACATAATCTTTTGCTTTTTCCCAAAAGCCCTTACCTTCTTCCACTACAGAAGATATGCCTTCTTGAGCGTCGCCAGCGAGTTCTTTTGCTTTATCGCTTAAAAAACCCAATGCACCACCTTCGTGAGCGTCTATTTTTGCTTTTGCATCGGCAAGTTGGGCTGCTTTTTCGGCAGTTTCTGCTTCGATAGCAGCTTTGGCTTGAGCGGCCATTTCTTCGGCTTGTGCGCTTACTTCAGTGAATTTTTCAGTAGCAGCGTCTTTTAGTGCGCCTAATTTTTCGCCGGCCTCAGCAGCAGCGTCTTTTGCACCTTCGATGATTTTATTGAATAAATTTTCCATGTTTATGTTATTTATTGTAATTTATGCCTTGTTTAATTTGCTGTGTTTGAATCCGTATCCAAAATAAATCACTAAACCAATCGCCAGCCAAGCCAAGAATCCAAACCAACTTTTTGATGGTATTTGCGCCATCATGTACAAACAACAGATCAAACCTAAAGTTGGGATCAATGATAAATTATACTGGAACGACCAAACGGCAAGTAAGACGGTCACAATAACGAATAGTAACATCGGAATTTGATGAACACCGTCTTTAAATTGTAGCCAATTCATCGTCGCTTCTGGGGAATAATACCTACACAAGGCCGCTGCACTCAAGACCATAATTGGAAATATCAATTTACCATTAATATAAGGTGTTTTGAACTTGCCCTGTGGTGCATTGGGCGTAACTTGTAATTTGAGTACGCCGCCGCACACGAGTACAAAAGCAAAGAGCGTGCCCATACTACATAGATCCAATACCAAATCACTGGAAATGAATAACATAGGTACAATAACAAATACCGCTGTCATTAGAGTAGCAAAATCTGGGGTTTGGTAGCGCGGGTGGATATGCGAAAAACGAGCAGGCAAAAGTCCATCGCGGCTCATGGTCATCCAAATCCTTGGTTGGCCCAATTGAAATACCAAAAACACACCCGCCATTGCGACAACTGCGCTCACCGCAATGATACCGGAGAACCATTTCATACCTATTTTTTCAAATACAAAAGCCAACGGATCGTTTACATTCAATTGTTCATAACTCACCATACCGGTTAATACCAGTGCAATAATAATATACAAAACGGTACAAATCACGATCGAATACACCATTGCTTTGGGCAAATCCCGTTGTGGATTTTTGCATTCCTCGGCAGTAGTAGAAATGGCATCAAAACCGATATAGGCAAAGAAAACCGATGAAACCCCCGCCATAACACCACCAAAACCGTGGGGCAAAAACGGTGTCCAATTGTCCACATCGACATAAAAAACACCTACAATAATCACCATAAGTACGATCGCCATTTTGATCACAACCATGATATTACCTGCATTGCGCGATTCCTTGATACCAACATAGACCAAAGCCGTAATCAATAACGACATCAGGATAGCGGGCATATCCAAAATCATGCGCAAACCACCCATCATCGGCGCACCTTCCCAAGCCGCTAACGATTCTATTTGGCGTTGGGTGAAATCAGCCGCCGTTTTTCCTTTTGCTAATAGTTCTTGTGCCTCATTGTAACCGGTATGCGCTGTGCTGTAATCAGTTTGCGCCCAAGCGGGAATATGCCAACCGATACTATCGCACAAACTGGTAAAATACCCCGACCATGATACAGCTACCACAATATTGCCCACAGCGTATTCCATAATGAGTGCCCAACCAATAATCCAAGCGATAAACTCGCCAAAAGCCACATACGAGTAGGTATATGCGCTACCAGATACGGGCAATAGCGAGGCAAACTCCGCATAAGCAAAAGCCGCAAAGCCACAGGCCACTGCTGTAAAAATAAAAAGGAATACAACGCCAGGGCCACCATTATAACTTGCTGTTCCGATGGTACTAAAGATCCCAGCCCCAATAATAGCGGCTATGCCAAATGCTGTAAGATCCCATACCCCAAGGCTTTTACTCAACCCGGTACCGTGCTCACCTTCATGCTCGGCCGTAGCAATGGCATCTGCTACATTTTTTTTGCGAAATAAGTTGGTTATAAATGACATTTATATTGTTAGTTATTGTTTGATGTAAGTGTTAATTTTTACGTTTTTTTTGAGAACTTTTCGATAAAAATATGGTTGTAAGCATTGTAGTAGTATTCTGAAATACTTGAATTGTAAACCAGTATTTTTAAAATAATGGGCGAAATGTAGATATTTCGCACAATACAGACAAACATCCAACCTATTCTTTGTTTTTTTCGTCAATTTAGTATCTATCTGAATTGTAAAACAGGTATCTTTTTGCTTTCACTAACTTAAAACGATGTAAATTTGCGCCATGAAAAAATCTCATATTCTAGCAATTTTAATAGTAGCCGTTGCAATCGGCTTCTTGATCTCGGCCAGTTCCGACGTGACTACCTACGCTAATTTTGAACAGGCCTCCAAATCCGGTGACCGCGTCAAACTCGTAGGGCAACTTGTTAAAGAGTTTCCCGTGGAGTATGACCCGGAAAAAAATCCGAATTTAATGGCATTTCAACTTCGCGACGATAAGGGGCAAGTACGCCGTGTTGTATTACACGCCACCAAACCACAAGATTTTGAGCGTTCCGAACAGATCGTTCTTACTGGATCTATGAATGGCGAAACCTTTGAGGCCAGCGATATGCTGCTCAAATGTCCATCTAAATACAAAGACCAGGAAATTTATATCCGCTCAGAACAAGGCTAATTTTATATGGAATATATTGGTGAACATTTATTACCTGGTCAAATTGGCCACTTTTGTGTCGTGCTCTCTTTTGTGGCCGCGCTTTTTTCAACGCTTTCCTTCTTTTTAGCCACCAACCAGCGCCATACCCCAGCTACCGATAGTTGGCGGAATTTGGGCAGATTGGGCTATTTAGTACATGGAGTAGCCACATTGGGGGTTATTGCCTCTTTGTTTTATATCCTCACAGGAAAAATGTACGAATACCAGTACGCCTGGGCCAATGTATCGGACGATTTGCCGGTACAATACGTTTTTTCAGCATTTTGGAAAGAACAGCAAGGTAGTTTTCTGCTTTGGTCGTTTTGGCATATTGTATTGGGATCTGTGCTTATTTTTAGGGCTGGCAAGTGGGAAACACCCGTTCTAACTGTTATGGCATTGGCCGAAACAGTGATTGCCTCCATGATTCTTGGGCTTTACTTTGGGGATTTTCGCTTGGGCGTAACGCCGTTTGAATTGCTCCGCGATACCATGGAAGCACCGATATTCCAACAAGCAGATTATTTGACTAAAGTAAAAGGTAATGGCCTCAACCCATTGCTCCAAAACTATTGGATGACGATCCACCCTCCTACCCTATTCTTGGGTTTTGCGAGTACGATTGTGCCGTTTGCCTTTGCTATTGCAGGACTTTGGCTACGCGAACACAAAGAATGGCTCACTCCTGCCTTGAAATGGGCTTTGTTTTGTGGTGCTATTCTCGGTACAGGTATCCTAATGGGCGGCGTATGGGCTTATGAAGCATTATCATTTGCAGGTTATTGGGCATGGGATCCGGTGGAAAACAGTTCATTGGTACCATGGTTGATTTTGGTGGCGGGTATCCACACCAACCTCGTGGCAAAGGCTACTGGCTATTCTATCAAAAGTACTTATTTCTTTTACTTAAGTTCGTTTTTGTTTATCCTTTATTCCACTTACCTCACTAGAAGTGGTATTTTGGGCGATTCTTCCGTGCATTCGTTCACGGCGATGGGCTTGGGTTTCCAACTGCAATTGTTTATTGGCAGTTTTGCTTTGATGGCCGCTATACTCTATTTTAGTCGCTCGAAAGGTATTCCGGCGATTGAGCAGGAAGAGAAAGTAAGTTCCCGCGAATTTTGGATGTTTATGGGTGCTTTAGTATTGTTACTTTCGTCGCTTATTATGACCGATGGCACTTCATTTCCGGTATGGAATAAGATTTCTGTGGCCTTGGGTCTTGATAAAATGACAATTCCAGGTGATAATTTTTTGTCCAATTTTATAAGAACACGTTTGTCTGGTCAATTAGCCGTGGCCAATCCTGTCCAATACCATAATGGTCAACAGATGTGGATTGCAGTGCTTATGGCTGGTTTTACGGCGGTGGCGCAGTGGTTACGCTACAACGAACAGAACTGGAGTATTTGGGCAAAAAAAGTAGGTGTCCAAATGGCTATCGCAGCAGTATTGGGTGGAATATTTACCTATTTAAACAGCCGCTGGATCAATTTATCTAATGATTGGCGCATGTGGGTATTGCTATTTACAGCCATGTTTACTACTGTTTCTAATGGCAGTTATATTGTGTCTTTTGCAAAAGGCAATATCAAGATGGCATCTTCGGCGGTTGCTCACCTTGGATTTGGTTTATTGCTGTGGGGTATTCTGTCCACTGGCCTTAACAAAGAATGGATTTCTTCCAATAACTTTGCAATGGAAGGTTTGGTAGAAGGTATGGAAGGCGATATGTTAAACAAAAACGTATTGCTCATGCGCGACGCACCTATGCCGATCAAAGACAATTTCGATGCTACTTATTTGAAAGATACTTTGGAACGTCAAACCCGAACGTTTTCCGTCAACTTCAAAAAAAGAGACGAAAACGGAAATTATACTGGCGAAAACTTTACGCTCACGCCAAATGTAATGTACGATAGGCAGTTTAGCAAAGTGGTAGCCTCTAATCCTTCCACGCAACACTATTGGAGCTACGATATTTTCACCCACGTTTCCTCGTTACCTAAAGCAGAATTGGATCCTGAATTTGCTAAACAACAGGAAGACAGCCTAAAATATGCCACGTATATGGCGAGGGTGGGCGATACCATTTTTACAAAGGAACATTATATTGTAGTAGAAGATATTACAAAAACACCCAAACACCCAGACTATAAAAGTCAGAAAGGGGATTTGGCTTATGGCATCAAAATGAAGGCGTATTCGCTGGAAGACCGCCGTGGATATGCCCTAGAACCTATGATGTACCTCCGCCCTGAAGACGGCGCATTTACGCTGACTTCCACTGTGCCACAGTTGGAAATCAAGTCTAAAATGACCGATAAAGGTATGGAAAAGGTGTTCCAAACCGAAGAAGCACTACAATTTTCGTCTTTTGTGGTCAAACGCGGAGATGAATTTACCTTCAATGGTTTTAAAGTACGTTTTGCGGATATTTCGGCCAACGATGTAAAACTCAATACCTATTTGGCCGAAGAAGGTGATGTAACAGCATCGGCCTCTCTTTTGGTAGTCGGTCCCGATGGTGAACAATACGATGCCCATCCGCTGTATTTGATTCGAGGCAATCAGCCTTTTAGCCTAAAAGATGAAATAACAAAAGAAGGTTTGTATTTTTCAATTCAAAAGATCGACCCCGCTACTGGCACCGTTACTTTTGGAGCAGCACAAGCCACCGAAGAACAGCGTAGTATTCCGGTGGAGATCGCCGAAAATGCGGGTCGCTCGGATTATATTGTATTAGAAGCGATTATTTTCCCCGGTATTAAATTGGTGTGGATCGGTTCTATATTGATGTTGATCGGGTTGGCCATTAGTTTTTGGCGGCGGAGTACGATGAAGGGTAATAAGGAATAAATTTAAAAGCGCATTGCTTGGTAAACACCATGCAATGCGCTAATTCACAAACTTTTTACAATAAAATTACTAGGTAAGTATTTTTAATTTTTAATATTAAACGTTAAATTTTTAATGTTAAATTACTATTACTTAACCACCTGCATCGTTCCCATCATTTGCCCATCCAAAACAACGCTCAAAAAATACATTCCTGAAGGTATTTCATTCAAACCATCCATCTGTATTTGTTGCACACCTGCAGCTAAGTTGGAGGTGTTTTTAGTGGCTATTCTTTCGCCCAACACATTGGTCAGTACCAATTGCGCTTCGTCTGTAAAGGACGGAATCTGAAGCGACACTTTAAAATCGCTCATAAAAGGATTGGGACTTACCGACATATCCAACACATTGGCATCCAATGTATTATCCACTCCCGACAAGATTGGATTTTTCATGTACTCCTGCAAAAGCGCCGTCACTACCGGTGCCAAGCCCCACGAATTTACTTTAGAATCGCTGTTCAATACCGCAATACTGATCTGTTTGGAAGGAAAATAAAATACATTAGAGGAATACCCCAAATCGCCACCGTGGCCATAACTGGTAATATTCATAAACTTTCGCTCCATAATACCTAGACCATAACGGGTACCATCGGGCATATTCGTGTTTACCGTTGATCTCACTTGCATCATCAGGCTTGGTGTAAGCAGGCTGCCGCTGGCAAATGTTTTCATCCATTTGGCAATATCTGTAGGAGTAGCATAATACCCACCAGATGGACCAACGGCAGTATGTAAAGCCGTCCAATTGAAAAAATAATTGTGCCCATCTTCGTTGGGTATCATATCGCCATTGAGATCGAGCCATACATGCGCTACTGGCGAAGTAATATCATCGAAATAAGGGATTTGGATGGTTGGTAAATTTTGTGGTATGAAAAAACGCTCCTTGAACTGTTCTACATACGTTTTTCCTGTTGCAGCCTTGATTATCATGGCCAATATCAGGTAATTGGTATTGCAATACGACCAACTGGTACCTGCTGTAAATTCGGGTGTTTTGATATAATCATACACCACACTATCAATTACAAATACGGAATCATAATGGAGATTGGTGGCTACCGCGAAAGGTGATGTTGGCGAAGCAATCACATCATACAGGCCACTTTGGTGCCGAAGCACCTGTCGGATCGTGATATTAGGATTGACAAAAGGAATGGACGGCAGCCACTCATGCAGACTGTCGTTGAGGGTAAGCACGCCTTCGTCCACCAATTGCAGGATCGTAGCGGCGGTAAAGGTTTTGGCAACGCTGCCCACCTCGTACACGTGCGCGGGTGTGGCATCTACCAAAGGAACTAGGGAAGCCACACCCGACGCATCTGCCCAAACCGCATCATTGGGCATAACAATGGCCGCTCCAAGCGATTTTACGTTCAGCACACCCCGCATACTGTCGAGAATAGCGTTCAGACGGCTGTCCAATACAGGATTACCCGATGATTGGGCATGGGCTGCTGCGCCTCCTGTAATTGAAATAATAAGTACTAACAGTAGTTTTTGTTTTAATAGCCTCATTTTTGTGTAGTATATTTAAAATAATTGTGTGTTTTGCTTTCGTTGACCTGATTAGGAAGTGGGTCAATCATCGAAGAAAAGCAGATATGCTACTGTTCCGTGATGACTGAGGCAAAAGTAGGTGTTGATATAATATAGGTGTGGTAAAAATGCGAATGGGTTGAAACAGATGCCAAAACCTATATATAACAGGGCTGTCTTCTAATAGGCAAATATTGGCGATGATTACAGGTCAATAAAATGCTGGAATTGTTAAAGTTTGAAATTAGCGTTGACAATCTTAAATGATTTGCATATATTTGCCATATATTTCAAATTAGAAGTAAAAACTGTACCATTTTCCATCGCTTTTTAAAAATAATTTTATTTATGAATATA
>JBEAVK010000272.1:0-4497 GCA_041160955.1 Bacteroidota bacterium | reverse complement strand
AGGATAACGGATTACGCTATTATCAATATTTGAGATGGATTTTTTCAAGACCAACCGCCCCAAATCATCGTGCAATACGATATCTAAAGTGGGTGCTGCTATGTTTTCCGTTTTGATTTCTTATGTTTGGCTTTCGATTCCGTCCCTGTTTGAGATATACTTGTCATCAGTTTTTTCTATTTGGCGCATATAAGATTGAGATGCAAAATTGCGCTCGTGTGTATCGGATTGTGCTTGTATAAAAGATGCTGTAAAGGCAAAGACAAGCAAAGGTAATACTTTTTTCATAATATAATTTTGATTTTAAATGTTTAATTGTTTTATCTTATAACGGTAATATCGCCGATTTTATCCTCTATTATCCCTGTTTCCTCCAGTAAATACCTCAATTTCCAAATATAAACCCCAGGATTTACCGATTTTCCATTGGACTCCCCGTTCCACCCTGCTACGGGGTTATCTTCTTTATAAAGCAGATGCCCCCAATTATCATAAACCTCTAATAGCATAATTTGTACATTTCGTCCGCTTGGTAGAAATACAGCATTGGGATCCCCGCTATCTGGCGTTATTATATTAGGAATAAATAAAGTGGACTCACAACCTATTAATTCTATTTCATCATAAAACATACCGCAGACGTGATCTGTTCTTAGTCGGTAAATCCCCGGTTGGCTAAAGGTAGCAGAGTCATGCACCATACTGGGCCCCCAATAATAATTATCCAATGCCGTCTTATTTTTCAGCGTGACCGGACGTAATGTTCCATCTTTGCAAATATCAATATCAGCACCAAGATCAACCGTAGGTGCTGGTAGCGCAATTACAATAACTGAATCCCTAGCCGTTTTTGTGCAACCAATATAAGCCGTTTCTACCCAGTAAAGACCCGTATCAGGTATCGAAGTGTACTGGGTAGTAGCACCAGTACTCCATTTGTAGTTCTCTTGCCTATCGTCAGCGTATATAGTAACTGGAAATGCATCGCAGACAGGGTATATTGTAGAGTACCGGAACAGTGGGAACTCGTCCAGTTCATGTAAGCTCACTTTATCTATAAAATAGTAAGCAGCATAAGCCTTGAACTGTGCATTCGGATTCCCTTTGTGTATTAGTTGTGCATCTGCCCATGATAGGGTATCGTTGTCAAAGTTACCAATGGTGAGCCATTGTTCCCCACCAATTGATTTATATACCCCCGATATTAGCGTCCATTCCTTACTATTATCTATTATTGTATCCGCTTTTATCTGTGGTACGGCATTAAATACCCCATAACTGAATTGACCAGCAGTATCCAATAGTTGTTGCGCTGCAAAATTGACACCTATATGTTTGGATGTGTAGAGTGTTCCTCCCGAAGCGGCAACTGCAGTCAACGTATCCATTGGCCGCACATAAAAACTAAAACAATATTCCCTATCCTTGACCAATGGCTTTTTTAATTGGACTTGAAGGTATTCGCGGTAGGGTTGGTATAATACGTCTAGATCTTCCGTAACAAATAAATAGATGCCTGTATAGCCCTCGCCGTCTAGTGGTTGAATATATCCACCTATATTATAAGGTACACCAACCTCGTCAATTAATACGTCGTGGGTAAACAGCGTATTAAAGCAGACATGATAAGCATCCGGCGAACCATACGAAGGTGAAACCCAATCCGTTAGATATTTTTGTGGCCTGTGGGCTATATCTATGGCAGAAAAACCTCGAATACACTCGTTGAATGCTTCAAAACTTGAGTTGGGTACCAAATTTTTATACTCCTGCGCCTTTACCAATGGCAGGAATGCCAGTAAGAATAAGCCCAACCAAAGCTGCTTTTTGATTAATTTTGAAAGGTGAATCATATATTTTGACTAGTGGAGTGAACGTGATATTTTGACCATTGTGGTATTTTTTTCCTTTATCATTGATAAAGTAATATTTACATATAATACAAAACCAAGTTAGTCATTTCTCACTCTGTAAATTATTATATTTTAGTACCTGTGGAGCATGTATAATAATAGATTTAGCAGTTTCTAAATTTAAAGGAACAATATTTAAATTTTCATCCAAGATGATCAAGCCATTTAAGATACAAAATTCAATTATACCGTTAAGAACAAATTCATAATCGCTAGTAAAATCTATTCTGAAAGAAACAGACTCTACTATATTATTTTCAGAAATAACCTCAAACCGATTAGAGTTCTCATGCCCATATAAGGTGATATAATCAGCCCAAGATTTATTTTTTTGTAAAAACTTATCGATACCTTCAAAATAATCTGGACTCGTTTTGTTCTCATGCCAAAATGGAGCATCATCAAACGTAAACTCATCAGAAATCTTTAAATTGCTGATCTGTGATTTATAATCTTTAGGTAAAATAAAAAAACCAACTTGCCAAAGTGCCATAAAATTAAAGTTGATAAAATTTCCACCAGACTGGCTGTTTTCCTGACAAAATTAAGTCTTCCGCAGTTTTATAGCCCCTGAATGGTAATTGTGTTTGCTGTACTGGTACATGCTGTATTCCTAGTTTTTGAGCTGCAAAAAATCTATGATGCCCATCTACAATATATTTAGAACCATTATTTTCAACAAATAGGATACTCTCATGGATCACTCCATCAGATTTAACACTACTTACAAAACGTTTCATTGCACTTTCCGATTTAAGGATGTAATGCGTAGGATTCAGCGTTGATAATCTAGCTAGTCCCTGCTCAGCAACAACTGAACCAAGTTGAGTTGACTCTAATAAAAGTTGCTCTCCACCCTCAACAGCAACCGAACCAGCACCACGCATTAAACCCGGAACGAAACCAGACGTAAGCGCAAAAAAGATAGGATCATTAAATCCATCCAAAGTACTTAACGCTCCGGAGGCCATCGGTCTGATTTGCATATAAGCATCCCTTTGAATGCGCCCAATCTCCTGACTTAGGAGATCCACAGCTCGTGCACCCTGAAACTCCTCGGCTGGTTTTGTACTCTCTGGCACACCTCCTTTACCTCCATCTATTGGTACTTCGTCTGTACTCGCAGTCTGGTCTGTCCCCGGTATCATTTCTCCTTGCTTCAAACATTCAGGGCATTTGACTTCAAGAGGGTCTTCACCTTTGGGTAAATGATTGTGTTGACCACTACTTGCACTCATCCCGTCCAAATCAACAAAACTGAGTGGGTTATCCATCACATAACAATATCCAGACCATTGGTGGTATTGCTCTGCCATAGGATCCACGCTCCACCACCTACCCAAACTTGCTTCGTACCATCTAGCCCCATAGTCACTCAGCCCGAGCCCAAAGTCTTCGTTGAGTTCCTTGCCATTGTACTGGTAAGGCATATTGCGAGCCGCGACATCGTCCATCCAAGGGCCTTGCATCACCATACCGAATGGGTAGTAATGTAACGCTTCTAGGTGGGTTGGGATGAGTGCCACTACGGTGGGTGTAGCGGACACTCTTTTTTGGGTTATGATTGATTGGTTTTATGCTGAGATAAAGCATAATTGAGAGGCTAAAACCCTGGATAAAAATAACTATACTCACCTGTTTTTATCCTGTGAACAATATCTATTGGATTTTTGACTGAACCAATCTCTGCATGTACGTTTTCTCCAGTCAATTTTCCGACATAGGTAAAATCAGAATCACCTAACTTCCAAATATACCATTTCTCAGATACCAATACCTGCTCTCCTGGTTTTGATCCGCTATCCTCAGCACCCCTAAAAAGCATTTGTATGTTATTATTATATTCTACATTTCCTACCTTTTTCCATAAACCCATTTTAATGCCTAGTTTAGTCATAGTGTGGGCAAAAAAGGAGACCTCACCTTGGACGATTTTATTTAAATCAGGGGAGGCTTCAAGTGGATACGCTTGACTAAATACCCTGATAACATCACTGTTCAATTGCAAAAGGTCATTTGCGATATATTGGAAATACTTTTGGGTATTATTGTCTGTTTCGACTACAAAAATATCGCCAATTTTAGTGTTTTTCTTTATCATATATTATAATTTTATATACCGAATTGAGGCCAATTTCTTCGTGCTATGGAGTTGATCCTATTGAGGAGCAGACCACCATTTCTTTGCAAACCAAATTGGTTGATTAGCCTTTGTTCAAATATTCTTGCTTCAATTCTCGTTAGATTTATCGCCCCAGGGATCACCTCATACTCTAGAAATGACCGAGCAGTTCCGGATCCTAAATGTTCTGCAAACCGTATAGCTGGGTCTCTACTCGTAATTCCAACATACCGAATAATACCTGCTGCGTCAAGACCCCGATATACGACATTTGTATTTGTTGAAACAGCAGTTAATGCCCGATACCTAGCCAAAGCCCCAGCAATACCCCACTCAGCCACCGGCCCAGTAGCCCAAGCCATAGCCACCTGCATTTCAAAATCCGTTACAGCGGTTATTTCTTTTTTACTCCAAATAAACGGGTTTTGCGACTCATCCAAAGAACCTTTTTTACCACCAACT